>JAYWEB010000368.1:0-8127 GCA_043779575.1 Chthoniobacter sp.
CGGCGGGATTTTCGACAAAGCGGGCAACCGCGTGGCTGAGCACGAGGGCATCGAGATGTTCACCATCGGCCAGCGCAAAGGGCTGCCGGGCGGTTCGCCACGGCCGATGTACGTCATCGACATCGATCCGGCGACGAGCCGCGTGATCGTGGGCGAGGCGGAGGATTTGGTGACGGACGAATTCACCATCGACCACTGCCTGTGGCATGCGGAGTCGGACGAGCCTTTCGAGGTGACGGTGAAAATCCGCTACGCGCATCCCGGCGCGACGGCGACCGTTTTCCCCGGCGAAAACGGTGAGGCCCGCGTGCGTCTGCACACCCCGCAGCGCGCGGTCACGCCGGGGCAGGCGGCGGTGTGTTATCGCGGGGATGAAGTGGTGGGCGGCGGGTGGATCGTGCGGCAGCAGGCGGCGGCGGCGGCGGCGGATTTAGCATTTAAGATTTAGGATTTAGCATTTGCTCCGATGCGCGGCTCGGTGTCCCCAATGCTCGATGTTAAATCCTCAATGCTAAATGGCTGAAGAAGTCCTCACCTTTTTCACGACCTGGCCGGACCTCGACACGGCCCGGACGGCGGCACGCACGCTGGTGGAGGAGCGACTTGCGGCTTGCGGGAATATCGTGCCGGGCGTGGAGTCGATTTACCGCTGGGAGGGCAAGGTGGAGACGGGCGCGGAAGTGCTGGTCGTTTTCAAGACGGTGATCGGGAGCTATCAGAAGTTTGAGACGCGGCTGCGCGCGCTGCATCCTTACCAAGTGCCCGAGGTGCTGGCACTGCGCGTCGCCGCCGGGCTGCCGGCGTATCTGCGGTGGGTGGAGCAAAACTGCGGCTGAACGGCGCGGCACGTCGTTCGGAACGGACGCGTTTTTTCCACGCTGCGCCACTGCCGCATCGACAGAGTTTTCGACGGGCTGCTAGGTTCGAGGACACATGCACGAGCTGGTTGCACATTTGGAAAACGGCGGGGATTTGAACGCTGCGCAGGTCGCTCACGGCGTCGCGCGCTTGCTGTCCGGCGATGTGGCGGATGCGGAGAAAGGTGATTTTCTCAAAGCGCTGCGTGCCAAGGGGGAGACGGCGGGGGAGATCGCGGCGTTTGTGCAGGCGCTGCTCGCGCGGGCGGTCGATCCGGCGCTCGATCCCGCGCGGTTGCCCGGGCCGGTGCTCGATGTCTGCGGGACCGGCGGCGACCAGCTTCACCTGTTCAACGTCTCGACGACCGTCATGTTTGTCCTCGCCGCCGGTGGCGCGTGTGTGGTGAAGCACGGCAACCGCGCCATCACCAGCCAGTGCGGCGGGGCGGACGTGCTGGAGGCACTCGGCGTGCGGATCGAACTCCCGCCCGCCGACTTGCGGCGCTGCGTCGAGACGCACGGACTCGGTTTCGTGTTTGCGCCGGCGTACCACCCCGCCTTCAAGGCCATCGGCCCCGTTCGCCGCGCGCTCGCCGCCGAGGGCATCCCCACGATTTTCAATCTGCTCGGCCCGCTGCTCAACCCCGCGCGCCCGGCTTACCAGCTCGTCGGGATTTTCTCCCCGGTGCTGCTCCCGAAGTACGCCGAGGCGATCGCCTTGCTCGCCCGCGCGCGGGCGTGGGCGGTGCATGGCAGCGGCATGGATGAGATCTCGCTCGCGGGCCCCAGCGCGGTCTGCGAAGTCGCCGGGGGGCGCGTCCGCGAGTTTACCGTCGATCCCGCCGCGCTCGGCCTCGCGCCGTGCGCGGTGGAGGTTCTGCGCGGCGGCGACCGCCGCGAGAATGCGGCCATTCTGACCGGCGTCCTCGACGGCACGGATACCGGCCCGCGCCGCGATCTGGTATTGCTGAACGCCGCGGCGGGCTTCGTCATCACCGGCCTCGCTGCCAGTCTCCCGACGGGGTTGGAGCTGGCCCGGGCGCAGTTGGAAAGCGGTCGCGCGCTGGCGAAGTTGCGGGCGTTGCAGGGGTTTGCGTGATTGGGCGATTAAATTGCGCGAACGCGCGAACAAGAAAACCAACCCGTCATTCTGAACGGAATTCCCGGCGGGCGAAGGCGGGTGGGAATGAAGTGAAGAATGACGGCGTGGTTATTGGTGGAACTGCGCGCGGTGCCCGCGTCCGCGGGCATGCGCCGTGCATCGTGCGGGGGGAAATGAACATCTCCGCACCTCCCGCCCTTCGACTTCCGGTGAAGCGTCCGGCGCTTTGGCTGGCGCTGCTCGCGGGCCTGACGCTGCCGCTTTCCACGACCCGCGCTGAGGAGGGCAATGGCGCGCTCAAGGAAACGTCGCTGGAACTGCTCAGCGACCGGGCGCTGACGCCGCTGGGCAAGGCGGCGCTGAGTATTCGCGCGGCGGAGTGGAAGCACGCGGAGACGGCGAATTTCGTGTATCACTTTTTCCACAGTTTCATCGCCGCGCCGGTCTCGGTGGAGGCGGAATTTTACTACCGGGTGATCGCGCGAGAGATGGAAAAGGACACGACGCAGTGGGAGCGGAAGTGCCACATTTATGTCTTCGAGGAGGCGGTGGATTGGGCGGAGTTTCAGAAACGCGGCGCGCTCGATCCGTGGACCGGCGGCATCCATGCGGCGGGGTCGCTTTTCATCCAGCGCGATCCTCAGGTGAAGTTCAAAGGGAGCACGCTGGGGCATGAGGTGGCGCATCTGGTGGTCGAGCGTTTTTTCGGAGCGGGGGTGCCGCTGTGGCTGAACGAGGGTTACGCGGAGTATGCGGCGGCGCGGTGCTACGCGGCGTTCAACCGCGCGCGCGGCTATGGAGCGCGCCCGACCACGCGGGTGGTGCCGGAGGGGATGTACGTGCCGGTGGGGCAGCTCACGGCGCTACTGTCCTATCCGAGCGAGGTGGCGCAGGTGGGTGTTTTTTACAGCGAGTCGGAGCGGCTGGTGCGCTTTCTCAGCGCGGCGGACAAAGGCGGTTTCGGGAAGCTGTTCGAGGCGCTGGCGAAAGGGGCGCGTTTCGAGACTGCGCTGGCCAAAGGATTCGGCGGACGATTTATGAACTTGGAGGCGCTGGAGCGCGAGTTTAGGTCTTACGCCATCCATGAAAACGCCGCCCCGATCCCGAACTAGCTGGCTCTGCCACGGCGCGGGGGCCGGCGCGCTGGTGCTGCTGCTGACGACGACGGTGCAAGCGCAGACGGCCGATCCGAACAAGCCCTGGCCTTTTGGCCCCCGCGCGACACCGGTTCCAGGCGCGGCGGCGACGCCACGGCCGGCGGCGGCGACTCCGGGAGCAGTCGCGCCGGTCGCGCCGCCGCGGATTTCCGGCGCAGCCGCCGCGCCGGACCAAGGGCCGCGCGAGGTGCCGCTGGTGGAGAAAAAGTGGGACGAACTCGTGAACAAGGAGGTGAGCAAGGACGGCACGACGGCGCTGGAGATCGAGCGGGACAAATGGAAGCACGCGGAGACGGAGAATTTCATCCTGCACTACCGTCGCGCCACGGAGGCGCAGAAGGTGGCGCGCGAGGTGGAGTATGATTTGTGGTTCGTGGCGAAGACGCTGGGGGCGACGAAGGACCGGTATCAGCGCAAATCGCACGTGTTCATTTTCGAGGATGAGGACGAGTGGAAAAAATTCGTAGGGCTGACCGATGCTCCGGCGTGGTCGGCGAGTTTTGCGTATGGCGATGAGCTTTTTCTCAATGTGCGCCGGACGGAAGGGCCGAAGCGTTTCGACTCGAACACGCTGGCGCACGAGACGACGCACGCGGTGGTGGCGCGGCTTTTTCCGCGGAAGCGCTGGCCGCTTTGGCTGAACGAAGGCTGGGCGGAATACATGGGCGGGGCGAGCGTGGCGGCGCGCAAGGGGCAGTCGGTGAAGGGCCACCAATCGCGGCTGCGGCTCGCGGAGATGCCACTGGCGACGCTCGAAGCGCTGAAGGCATATCCGACGGATGAGGCGGCGGTGGGGCAGCTCTACCAGACGTCGGAAAAGCTGGTGCGGTTCCTGATGGATGAAATGCCGAAGGAGCGGATTTTGAAATTCATCGACGCGGCACTCGCGGAGAAATCGCTGCGGGATGCGGTGATCGAGGTGTACGGCGACAAGGTCAAGGACTGGCCGGACTTCGAGAAGAAGTTCGAGAAATTTGCCAAATAGATGGCTGCGGCGAAGACCAAGGCGCTGGCGCAGATATGCGCGGTAGTCGGCTCGGACGAGAGCGAGGTGAAGCGCGTGGCGCGGGCGCGCGCCGATGAGCTGACGCCGGCGGGTGGCGGGGACTTCGCGTGCGACATCATCGACGGCGTGGCGGACCATGCGGACGCCGCTGCGGATCGCATTCACCAGGCGATCGAGGCGCTGCTGACGTTTCCGTTTTTCGGCGGCGAAAAGCTAGTGTGGCTGAAGAGCGCGACCTTTCTCGGCGACGACCCGACGGGCCGCGCGCAGGCGGTGACGGACGCGCTGGAAAAGCTCGCGGAGACGCTCCGCAGCGGGCTGCCGGAGAGCACGCGGTTTCTGCTCAGCGCCATCGGCGTGGACAAGCGGCGCACGTTTTACAAGACGCTCGGGAAACTCGGGAAGGTCGAGGTTTTCGACAAAGTGGACGCGGGCAAGAGCGGCTGGGAGGAGGCTGCCGCGGAAATCGTGGATCGCAGCGCCCGCGAGCGCGGGTTGCGAATGGGCGCCGATGCTCTGGAACTTTTCGCGCTCTTCACGGGCGGCGAACGGCGGCTCATCGAGAACGAGATCGAAAAGATCGACCTCTATCTCGGCGCGACCCGCCGCGAAGTGAACGCCGATGACGTGCGCCTGCTCGTGCCGCTGTCGCGCGCGGGCATTGTCTTTGAGCTGGGCAACGCCCTCGCCGAACGGAATCTCAACCGTGCGCTGGGGTTGCTCGACCAGCTCCTCTTTCAGGGCGAAACAGCGATCGGCATTCTGCTCGTCGCGCTCATCCCGACCGTGCGGAATCTGCTCGTGGTCAAAGACCTCATGACCCGGCACCGGCTCCAGCGCCCGGCGCAGCCGTTCTTTTTCGGCAAGACCCTCGAACGCCTCCCCGCCGAAGCCACCGCGCATCTGCCGCGCAAAAAAGACGGCACCGTCAACGCCTATTCCCTCGGCATCGCCGCCAGCCACGCCCAGCGCTACACCCTCCCCGAGTTGCGCATCGCCCTCGAAGCCTGCCTGGCCGCCAATATCCAGCTCGTGACCTCCGGCCTCGAAGCGAAGATCGCTCTCAGCCAGCTCCTCGTGAAAATCATCGCCCCGGCAAATCCGCCGATGAAGTAGAAGCTCTTATTTTATCGCGAATACGGTCAAAACCGGCAGCACATGAAATTATCTTAAAATTGTTGTTGCGGACCCCTCCGGGCCGTGGAATTCTCCAGACGTATTTAGAAGATTGTTCTGGGGGGAACATCAGCCCTTCGCAGCCATTCGGTTGCGGGGGGCTGAATCTTTTTCGGGGTATGGTGTTTTTCCGGGAAGCCACGCGGCGAGTCCGTGGCAGGATTTCCGGGCTGGAAGTTTTTCAATTCAGGGGCATGCTTTCGCCATGAAAATCCTCCCACTTATTGCACTCACGCTGATCGCGTCCATTTCGCTCGTCGCTGCCCCGCCGGAGGGGAGCGGCACACAGGCAGCAGCAGGACCGGCGGCGGAAGAAGTGAAGCGGTTGATTTCAGATGGGCAGGCGGCGTTCAGCAAAGGGGACTACGCCACGGCCAAGGGTGCTTTTGAAACGGCGTATCAAATCGACTCGCGAAACCTCAAGGCCATCAATTTTCTCCAGAAGATCAAGAGCCTGGAAAAGAGTGCGCCCAAACTGGTGAGTCAGGAGCGCCAGCTCGCCAGCGTCATCGTGCCTCAAGTGCAGCTCAAGGATGAGACGATCGGGACGGTCTTTGATTATCTAAAAAGCACGGCGATGAAGCTGACGGAGGGGAAGGTCGCGGTGAACTTTGTCCTCAAGTTGCCGGAAGAGGTGGTGAAGACCCAAACGATCACGCTCAACATGACCAACGCGCCGTTCACCGAAGTCGTGAAATATGTGGCGGAACTCGCGAATCTCAATGTGCAATACCAGCAGTATGCAGTGCTGGTGACTCCAAAAGCGGCGATCACACCTGCACCGGTGCCAGCGGTGCCGGACGGAAATTAGCTTGGGCCTCGGGCTGGGCAAACGGCTCGCCGTGCGCGGTTAGGACCGAATCTGCCCGGTGCCGCGGAGTTTGTATTTGTAGGTGGTCAGTTCCTCCAGCGCCATCGGGCCGCGGGCGTGGAGTTTGTCGGTGCTGATGCCGATCTCGGCACCAAAACCGAATTCGCCGCCGTCCGTGAAGCGCGTGGACGCGTTCCAATACACGGTCGCGCTGTCCACTTCGCCGAGGAAGCGCTCGGCGGTTTCAGCATTGGCGGTCACGATGCCGTCGCTGTGATGGGAGCCGTGTTCCTCGATGTGCGCGATGGCTTCGTCGAGGGAGTCCACGATTTTCACGGCGAGGATGTAGTCGAGAAACTCGGTGCGGAAGTCGTCGGGCCCCGCCGGAATGACGGATGACGGATGACGAATGACGAATGGACTGAGCACCGACAGGGCGCGCTCGTCGCAGCGGAGTTGCACGTTTTTTTCCAAAAGCGCGGAGCCGGTGGTGGCGAGAAATTTCTCCGCGACGTCGCGGTGGACGAGGACGGTTTCGATGGCGTTGCAGACGCCGGGGCGCTGGCATTTCGCGTTGATGACGATCCTCTCGGCCATGGCGAGGTCGGCGTCGCGGTCCACATACATGATGCAGATGCCGTCGTAGTGTTTGATCACCGGCATGCGCGCGTGCTGGACGACGGTCTCGATCAGCCCCTTGCCTCCACGCGGGACGATCACGTCGAGGTAGCGGTCCATTTCGCAAAGGTGGCGCACAGCCTCGCGGTCGGTCGTGGGGATCAGCAGGACGCTGTCGGCGGGCAGGCCCGCGCGGGCCGCGCCACGGCTGAGGGCGCCGGCGATGGCGACGTTCGAGTGGATGGATTCGCTGCCGCCGCGGAGGATGGTGGCGTTGCCGGTTTTCGTGCAGAGCACGGCGGCGTCGCTGGTGACGTTGGGGCGGGATTCGTAAATGATGCCGACCACGCCGATGGGCACGCGGACTTTCTGGATGCGCAGGCCGTTGGGGCGCGTCCAGTCGCGGATGATTTCGCCGACTGGATCGGGCAGCGCGGCGACTTCGCGGATGCCATCGGCCATCGCGGCGAGGCGCGCTGCGGTGAGCGTGAGCCGGTCGAGCATCGCGCCGGAAAGGCCGTTGGCGCGGGCCTTTTCCACATCCTTCACATTCGCAGGCAGGATCTCGGACGCGGCGGCGATGATCTCATCCGCCATGGCCAGCAGTCCGCGGTCTTTTTGCTCCCGGCTCGTCCGCGCGAGCAGCCGCGCGGCAGCGCGGGCGCGGTGTCCGAAATCTTCGATCTGCGTTTTCAAATCCGACATGCGCGCACCTTTCTACAGCATCTCAACTTTGGCAACGAACCGCGTGCCGAAGGGCTTGCCTGCGACGATGCCGGGGATGCGCCCCGCTTTGCGCCCGCTGGCGATGTGGGTGGAAATGCCGGCCTCGACCGCGAGCTTCACGGCCTGGAGTTTCGAGATCATCCCGCCGACGGAAAACTTCCCTTTTTCCTGCCGCGCCAGCCGCGCCACACCGTCGATGTCCTCGACCACGCGAACGATTTTTCCGCGCTCGTCGAGCAGGCCGTCCACGCTGGTGAGCATGATGAGCAGGTCCGCCTCCACGAGCACCGCGACCTCGGCGGAGAGCTTGTCGTTGTCGCCGAATTTCAGCTCCTCCACCGCCACGGTATCGTTCTCATTGATGATCGGCACGACCGTCCGCCGCTCGAAAAGTCGGGCCAGCGTATTGCGGACGTTTTGGTAGGCGGTGCGGCTGTCGAGGTCGCTGTAGGTGAGCAGCAGTTGCGCGACGTTCAGGCCGTGGCTGGCAAACTGAGTCGCGTAGTTTTGCATGAGCTTCGACTGACCGATCGCCGCGCACGCCTGCCGCGCCGCGAGATCGTCGGGCCGCTCTTTCAACCCCAGCACGCCTAGCCCGGCCGCGACCGCGCCGCTCGAAACGATCACGCACTCGTGCCCGGCCTTCACCAGCCCGGCGACCTCCGCCGCGAGCC
>JAYWEB010000369.1:0-3286 GCA_043779575.1 Chthoniobacter sp.
ATGGGTCTCCGCAGAGCGCCAAAGGCGCATCCTCATTCCAGCCTGGGGCAACGCCCTAGGAAACCCGCACCGCCAGCGCCAGCGCTGAAAGCGCGACTCATCCCCCGGCCACGAAGCACAGCTTCCCGGTAATGGTGCGCTCCAAAGCCAGCTTCGGAACGAGGTGGGAAGTAGTTTCGGGCTAGCGAGATACGAATGCGCAGGACGAAGGTGACCACTGGCGGCTTCCACGATCTCCTTTTGTAGCAGTACCCTTTTCGTAAAAACGGGCTGGTCGAGGCGTCGTCGAACCGATAACAAAAGAGGATTCGGAGAGTTTCAATCGGAGGCTCACCGTGAAACTCCCCTTATGGCATCACCTACAGGCTCCGCTTTAGCAAGTCCGCTCCCCTCTATTCGCGTCCGCACGAGGCGAATCGAAGACACCTTGGATAGACTGAAAAAGACGCACACGAACGAACTGGTTTTCGCTTTGTGTGGGCCAATCGGCTCTCCTCTTCACGCTGTCGCAGCAGAGCTGAACAAACTGTTAACAGAGAAGTTCGATTACGAATGCGAGACAATTCGGTTGAGCGAGTTCATCCGTGAACACGGCGCCCCACCCGCTGCTGGAATTAGCGAGTATGAGCGCAAAGTTCATTTGATAGCGGAGGGGGACAAACTGAGAAACCAGCATGGAAAAGGTGTCCTCGCAAATCTCGGAATCAGCCGCGTTTACGAGAAGCGCGAAGAAGCGAAGGATGCGTCAGAAAGCACCCGCTTCCTCCCAAAGCGCGTTTGTCACATCTTCGACTCAATCAAGAATCAGCAAGAACTCGATATTCTGCGAACCGTTTACGGCAAACTCCTTTTCTGCATTGGTGTCTTCTCGCCACTTGAGTTCCGGGTGGATAATATGAAAGCGGCCCCCATGGACGTATGGGAGGTTTACAAGCTCATCGACCAAGACTCTGGCGAAGAAATCGAGCATGGGCAGACAGTTCGAGACACATTTCCACAAGCCGACTTTTTTCTTAAGGTCGACTCGAAGGTCGCTGATCAGACAGCGGAAAAAGTCGAGCGACTTTTGAATCTCATCACACGAGTAGAAATTTGCACGCCTACGAACGAAGAAAACGCGATGTATTTTGCCGCTTCAGCCGGAATGAACTCGGCGTGCTTATCTCGCCAAGTTGGGGCGGCAGTGACCGATAAAGACGGCCAGATTCTCGGGGTAGGATGGAATGACGTTCCGAAATTCGGAGGAGGACTTTATGGAGCGACAGAGGAGAAGAAAAAGACCGACCAAAGGTGCATGAATTTGGATGGAGGAACCTGTTTCAATGACCGTGAAAAAAAGCAGATTGCGCGAACGGCGGTCAAAGCCCTCCAGAAAGCCGGGATTCTGTCGGAGGCGGACACGGAGAAAGCAGTCGACACCATTTTTAAATCGAAGGTCAAAGATTTGATTGAGTTTTCCCGCGCTGTCCACGCCGAGTTGCACGCAATCATCCATGCCTCCCAAGAGTGCGGAACTCAAATGCGAGGCGGAAAGCTCTACTGCACCACGTATCCGTGCCACTCGTGCGCCCGGCACATTATCGCCTCAGGGCTTTCTGAAGTCTTCTACATCGAGCCTTATCGGAAGAGCCTCGCGACTTCGCTACATGGAGACGCAATCACAGAAGCAACCGACGTTGCAGGGAAGGTCAAACTCATCCCCTACGAAGGGGTTGCCCCTCGTCGTTTCGTCGAACTTTTTGAAATGCGACCACACTCGCGAAAAAAAGACGGGAAGAAAATCTCGACTCCACCCCAGTCCGCGCAAGCCGTCATAGGCGTATCACTGGAGTCCTTCCCCGTGCTTGAAGCGTTCATCGTTGACGAGCTAGGGGACAAGGGACTAATACCCAAAACCGCCGCTCCGAATGAACAATCAGCCTCCTAAACCACAAGGTGAGTTCGATTTTTCAGCCTCGCCACCTGCTCCAATCGTCCCGCCGACCCCGATAGTCTCTGCCGTTCCAACGCCATCTGACCCGGAGGGAAAAATCATCAATTTTCTTGAGCACTTAAAGGAAGAAAAACGCAAGGCTGTTGCCGCCGAAATTCTTCATCGCGCCAGCCTTTTATCTCAGCACCTCAAGGAGTTGTAGCATTTTCCCTCGTTGCGAGGCTGAGGGTTTCGCAGCGCGTCCGTCGGGGAAGTTGTGCTCCGCGGCGGGGCAGGATGACGGCGGATCGGTGTCCAGCGCGTGAACTCCGAGCGTTGACGGTGCTTCGCCCCTGCGGCATCCTGCGCGCATGAGCATCACCGCCATCGTCGAGAACGATACAATCAAGCTGCCCGTGCATGTGCCGGATGGGACGAGCGTGGAAGTGCTGCTGCCTGGCGAGCGAGGGGCGGTCACCAAATGTGAAACGACGGGCGCAGGCCTAGCCGACTATCGCCGGCGAGTAGCGGAGGCCCGGCAGCGGTTCGTGGTGAATTGTCCGTGGAAGACCACGGGCGAGGCGATGCGTGAACTGCGAGCCGGGGAGCAGGACTGAATGGCCTGGGTGGTGGATACCTCGGTGGTGCTGGATCTGGTGTCCGGCGATCCGCAGTTTGAACCGGCCTCCACGCTCTGCCTGCAAAGCCGGATGGCCGACGGGCTGGTGGTGTGTCCGGTCAGCTTCATCGAACTGGGGCCGGCATTTGCCGGTGATGCTTTGGCCGCCGAGGCGTTCCTCAACGGTGCTGGAATGGAAATAAACGCGGTGTGGACAATCGAAGATACGATCCTGGCCCACCGCTTATGGAACGATTTCCAAGTGCGGCGGAGGCAGGCGAGTGTCAGGAAACGACCGGTGGCCGACGTGATGCTCGCGGCGTTTACCGCGAGGTTTCAGGGGATCATCACACGCAACGGATCCGACTTCCCTGGCATCGCACCGGCATTGGCGGTGATCGAACCTGAGATCGGATGAAAGTTTTCCCTCGTTGCGAAGCTCAGGGCTTCGCAGTGCGCCCGCCGGGGAAGCTGCGCTTCACGGCGGGGCAGGATGGCGTCGGATCGGGGTCGGGCGCGTGAACTCCGGGCGTTGACGGTGCTTCGCCCCTGCGGCATCCTGCATGCATGAGCACGCTCGCTGAAATCGAACAGGCCGTCCCGCAATTGTCCGCCAAAGAACTGGCGGAATTGGAACGGTTTGTCCGCCATGCACGCCGGGAGAAAAGCCGGGAGGCGGGAGTGAGCGTGTTCGACCTTCCACCACTCGATCTGGGCAAAATGCTGCGTCCCCTGGACGATCGCGAGGAATGGTA
>JAYWEB010000370.1:0-21042 GCA_043779575.1 Chthoniobacter sp.
AAACCACTCGGTGTGGAAGAACTCGCCGGCGGGCTTGTCGGTGCGCTCGTAGGTGTGGGCGCCGAAGTAGTCGCGCTGCGCCTGGAGCAGGTTCGCGGGAAGGCGGGCCGAGCGGTAGCTGTCGAAGTAACTGAGCGCCGCGCCGAATCCGGGGACGGCGATGCCGTATTCAATGGCGGTCTGTACGGCGATGCGCCAGTTGGCCTGGGTGCGCTGGAGGACCTCGGCGAAGAACGGATCGAGGACGAGATTCTTGAGTGCGGGATTCTTTTTGTAGGCTTCGGTGATGTGGTTGAGAAACCGCGCGCGGATGATGCAGCCGCCGCGCCAGATCGAGGCGATGTCCTCGAAGTTGAGGTTCCAGTTGTAGAGTTCGCCGGCTTTGCCGAGCTGCACCATGCCTTGCGCGTAGCTGATGATTTTCGACGCGTAGAGCGCGTCGCGCACGGCCTCGATGAGCTTTGTACGGTCGCCCGAGTAGGGCGCAGGCGACGGGCCTTGGAGCACCGCGCTGGCGGAGACGCGCTCGTCTTTCAGCGAGGAAAGGATGCGCGCCTCGACGGCGCTGGCGATGACGGAAAGCGGCACGCCCATCTCGGCGGCGTGGCCCACGGTCCATTTGCCAGTGCCCTTCTGGCCGGCTTTGTCGAGGATGAGATCGACGATCGGCGCGCCGGTTTCCGGGTCTTTCTTGGTGAAGATGTTGGTCGTGATTTCGATGAGGAAACTGTCGAGTTCGCCTTTGTTCCACTCGCTGAAGATCTGGTGAAACTCCTCGGCGGTGGGGTTGAGCGTGGCTTGCAAAATGGCGTAGGCCTCGCAGATGAGCTGCATGTCGCCGTATTCGATCCCGTTGTGCGCCATCTTCACGTAGTGCCCCGCGCCGTCCGGCCCCATGTAGCGGCAGCACGGTTCACCTTCGGCCACGGCGGCGATTTTCGTGTAGATCGGCGCGAGCGATTTCCACCCCTCGGCGGAACCGCCGGGCATGATCGACGGGCCTTTGAGCGCGCCCTCCTCGCCGCCGCTCACGCCGACGCCGAAGAAGTGAATGCCCTTTTCCTTGAGCGCTTTTTCGCGCCGCTGCGTGTCGGTCCAGAGCGAGTTGCCACCGTCGATGATGACGTCGCCGGGATCGAGCAGCGGGACGAGCTGCCCGATCACGGCATCGACCGGAGCGCCAGCTTTCACCATGATCTGCGCCCGGCGAGGACGTTTGAGAGCGGCGACGAAATCCGCGAGGTTCTTGGCGAACACGAAGTTCTTTCCTTTGCCCCGCCCGGCCTCGAACGCCTCGACGACAGTGGTGGTGCGATTGAAAACGGCGACATGGAAGCCGCGGCTCTCCATGTTCAAAACGAGGTTTTCGCCCATCACGGCGAGGCCGATCAGGCCGATGTCACAAGTGCTCATAAGGTTTTTGGTGCGGAAATTTGCGAAGGGCAGGAGCGTAGGGTGAAGCGTTCGGAGGACGCAACGGAGTTTTCGCCGGAGATGGTTCCGGTCTTTTCGTGGACTCCGCCGCGGTGCTCGGTTAAGCGCATGGGAGCTGCATGAATCTGCCGAACCAACTCACCGTCGCGCGCTTTTTTCTGACGATCGTTTTCGTCGCGGCGCTGTCGTTCGAGTGGGCGTGGCATTTCACGGTCGGGCTGGTGGTGTTCATCGCCGCCGGCATCACGGATTACTTCGATGGCGCGATTGCCCGGCGGCGGAATCTGGTGACGGATTTCGGCAAGCTGATGGATCCGCTGGCGGATAAGATCATGATCGCGGCGGCGTTCATCTGCCTCGTCCCGCTACACGCCATCCCGGCGTGGGCGGCGATCGTCATCATCAGCCGGGAATTTCTCATCACCGGACTGCGGTTGCTCGCGGCCGGAAAGGGCGAGGTCCTATCGTCCGAACGCCTCGGAAAACACAAGACAGCGTGGCAGATCGTGATGGTGATCTACTTCCTGCTGCTGCTCGTGCTCAAGGAATGGGAACTCGCGGGCCGGGTTCCCTCGATCCTGCTGACGCCGTTCCCGCAGGCCTGGATTTATGGCGGACGCACGCTGCTCGTCGTCACTCTCGGCCTGACTCTCTACTCCGGTTTCCGCTACCTGTGGAAACATCGCGCGCTGATCGCCAGCGCGTGAAATGTAAGCGCCGTTACTCGGGGACGATCACCTGATCACCCGCTAGGAGTTTGATGTCTTTCGCGGGATCCTTCTGGATTTCTTTGTAGTTATATGTTCCCCCAAATAATTTACCTTCGCGCGTGACGGTAATGCCTTTGTATTTTCCAAAATCGCTGATTCCCCCGGCACTGCCAATCGCCGACCCGAGAGTCAAATCGGACGACCACTGTTGTTTCCCTGGCTGTCTCACACCACCGGAAATCGTCACGGTACGCTGCACCTGCGCCTGCTGGACGCTGATGATGACGACCGGGCGAGTGTAAATCTTGTCGGCCATGTATTTCGTTTGGATCTGGTCCTCGGCTTGCGACGAGGTGAGTCCTGCAATCTTCATTTTTCCGACGAGCGGAATGTTCACGATGCCGTCCTGGCCAATGGTGTACTGGAGGTTGGCGGTCCCATCGCCGATCGCTACATCGCTGGGAATCCCGGTAACCCGCATGTCAAAAACATCGCCGGAACGAATTGTGACGGCGGGCTCGGCGCGAAGCTGTGAGGCGGCGAAACCGAACAGGACAAGGAGGAGGCTGATTGGGCGCATGGCTGATTGGGTGGGCGGAGGTTAGTAGTCTTCCCGCGAAGACGGGCGTGGACGGGCGAGTTGCGGGGCGGCGGTTTCGATACGAGCCGGAGCTTCGCGCCGGGCGCCGTAGTATTCGTTGTAGCTGTTGTAGTAGGAGTAACCGTCGTCGTGCTTGGAATCAACGTTGTTCAGGACGACGCCGATGAGGCGTCCACCGACGCCGAGGACCGCCTGTTTGACCCGCTGCAGCATGGCGCGCGGGAAGCGGCGATGCTGGACGACCATGATGGTTATGTCCACTTCGCTGGCCAAAACGGCTCCGTCGCTGACGCCGAGGATGGGCGGGGAGTCAAAAAACACGAGGTCATACTGGCCCTTCACTTTGGCGATAAGGTCTGTCATGCGCTGGGAATTGAGGATGCCGACGGAATCTCCGGGCAGTTCGCCGGCCGGGATGAACGAGAGGTTGTCGATCTTCGTGGTCTTGATGATTTCGTCGATTTCCGCGCGACCCATGAGATAGTCGGTGAGGCCGAAATCATTACTTACGCCAAAGAGCTTGTGCTGCGTGGCGCGGCGCAAGTCGGCATCGACCACGAGGACGTTGTACCCGCCCTTGGCACAGGTATAGGCGAGGTTGTTCATCGTCGTGGACTTGCCCTCGCCGGGGCCGCCGCTGATTAGGGTGAACGTATTGGCATCGCGGTGTGGCTTGTTGAATTCCACGGCGGCGCGCAGGATGCGGTAAGCTTCGGCGTCGGGCGAGTCGCCGGTCGTTTTCATCAAGACCGAGATGTCTTTCGGGATGACGGCGAGGACGGGGATTTGGAGGAAGCGCTCTACGTCGTCCAGCGTCTTCACACTGGTATCGAGATACTCGATGAAGAACGCCAAGCAGATGCCCAAGCACAATCCCAAGACCGCCGCTACTACCATGTAAACAGGCACATTGGGTTTCGCCGGCCCCAGCGAGGGTTCCGCTTTTTCCCAGATCTTGGCGGGATCCATTTCGATGCCCCGCTTCATGCGCTCCGCTTTGAGATTGACCTCGGAGGTTTCCAGAATCCGCCGCTCCTGTATGTAGCGATTCTTGGCCTCAATATAGTCCTTCATCTTCGTCTTTTCCTCAATGACCGCCTTGGCCGTGGTTTCCGCTTCGGCCTTACTATCCGCGAGTTTCTTACTCTCCAAGGCATACGTGTTGGCGATCCCGCTCAACTGTCCGTTCAGGGCGATCTGCAACTGGCTCCGATAAACCGCCAACTGTCCCCGCAAGGTGGCGACTCGCGGGTGATTCTCGCCGACTCCAGAAGTCAGCAACCGTTTTTCCTCCACGCTAAACTCGCCAATAGCCTGACCGGCCTTTTCGACGGTGGGATCAATGATTTGGAGCGCACGAAGCGCCTGCGGGAGTTCTTCAGGTTTGAGTTTTTGCAAGAGATCCAATTGGAGTTTGAGTGTGCTCACCCGGCTCTCCAGCTCAATGAGGTTTTTTTCCTGAAATAACACCCTGCCAGCCGCGAGCGTTGGCACGACGTTCTGCTCGTCAGGATTGGGATCGTTGATATTGCCGTCCGTGCGCAACTGTGCGGCATCCGAACTCGCCTTCCGCACGACCTCCCGTTGTTTCGTCACCTCGTCGGTCAACTGCTCCAGCCCGCGGTCCACATTTTTCCTCAAATCTTCGCGACGGCGTTCCACGTAAACCACGCCGATCATATTCGCGATGTTTGCCGCGCGATCCGGTTTGATGTCATAGATGCCGATATCGATCAGTCCGGTATTGCGCACTTCCTCCAACTTCATGGACCGCCGGAGACGTCCATAAACTGATTGAATGGGCAGCTTCAGGCCCGGTGGCGAAAATTCTTTGACCAACTCCAACCGTTCAATGACTGGATAAAGAATCTCGGTGGTTTGCAAAATTTGGAACTGTGTGGCGACAAATTGTGGATCGTAACTCTTGCCACTGTTTCCGCCGAAGACCGTCACCGGACCAGAATTGTCCTGCTTCACCTCCAACTTCACCTTCGAGAGAAACTGCCGCGGCAAAAAATACGTCGTCACGCCAGCCGTCACCATGACGAGGAAAAAGGTGAGCAGGATCAGTTCCATGCGCACCTTGATGGTGCGCCAGTAGTCGAGAAAGTGCAGTTTGACCTCGTTGGTTTCGTTCATAGGAAAAAAAGGTTCGTTGTGTAATGGAATACGGGGAGCGGGGGCTGAAATTCACCGTCCTCAAGCGGACGCAGGGCAAACTTGGAGTCTGCCCAGACCATTCCGTTCAAAAATCGTATTCGGCCCCGACAAAAATCCGGTTCCGGTAGTAGTCCCTAGCCGAAACTGAGCCAAATGCCCGGGTGTAACTGTAGTTTGTGTTGAGCGTCCAATGCCGGTTGACGTTATACTCGAACCCGATCGTCGAATCGACTGTATCGCTCACCGTCTCGGAGGCGGCCAAGGCGCTCGTCGTCGTCTGGCGCACCAGATTGGCCCCGAGCGTCCCGCGGAGCCTCGGAGAAAAGGATTGCACCAAATTCAGGCCCCCGCGCAGGGATATGAGCTTGCTCTGAGCGTCGGGTGGCTCCTCAAAACCGAAACGTCCGTTGAATTGGATGAGCGTGGCTTTGGCCAACTGGTAGCTCAATGTGGTCTCGACGTATGGCGAGGTGGCGCTCGTGCCGCTTTCATCAAAAGTGCGCTGCGCCACACCCCCGCGCAGCGTCGCGGAAAGGCGGCGGCTCAGCGAGAGTTCCACCCCGAGGAGGCCAAAGAGCGTGTGGGAATCGCGCGCGGGAGTTGCAGAGTAGCTCACTGAACTGTAACGGACCTCGCCAAGCATCGTCAGGTGCGGCGAGAAAAGATAGCGCACTTCGCCGCCGAAGGTCACGCCATTGGTGTCGCCCAACTGCTCCGTGGGCTGCTGATAGCGCAGGCCACTATAGCTCACACTCCCCACCGTGCTCAGGCGCGGTGTAAAGCGATACGTCAGATCCAGCTTGGAAGACAAATTCAGCAAATCGCCCGTCTGCCGGGTCAGGGTATTCGCCTGCGAAAGGTCGGGCTGCGTCTGGTAGCTCGCATTGCCAGAAGCGGTAAACTGCAGCCGCGGTGTCAGCCGCCGGAGATACATCAGGGAGAGCGAACCGGTGTAATCCACGTCTTTCCCCGGCCGATCCCAATACCAGTCCGCGCCCGTTTTGAGATCGAACGTGAACAGCGTCTTGCGCGAGGCAAACTGCACATCAAAGCCCACATTGGCTCGGGTCAAAAAGCTGCCAATGCGCTTTTGGGCCGGCACCCCGCGGATGACCATTTTCCGCGTCTTGGCCACCGAGCCCGGGATCACCACGGTCGTCGGCACCCCATCCGGCCCGATCCCAGTCTCGAGCCGCGCCGCTGTCGCGGGTGTATCCAGCACTTCCACCACCACGTCGGGCGAGCCCTCAGAATTCGACGGAGCCTGCAGCACGTTGTCGTCGTAACCAAACAAGACCGAACCAGTGTAGCGAAAGCGCGGGCGTGCCAGACGGCCCTCGCCCGCCGTGAACTGCTGACCCGGTTTCCCATACGCACCGGGTATCGTATAGGTGGGCTCGTTGGTTGCGGGCTTCGTTGCCGTCTCGTTCTCACCAAATGCCGATGCGGCTCCGGTGCCATTGGTCCCCGTACCCGCACCCGTGCCCGTGCCCGGTGTGATCCTCGACCCCGTCTGGGAGCCGGTGCCCGGCCGGGCGTTGCCGGGAGCCGTTGCTGGTCCGGTTCCCGGCGTGGTGCTGGGTTGCCCGGCGGGTCCTGTCCCCGGGATCGCTGGAGTCCCGGCAGACGGAGCGCCAAAAGCGCTGCTCCCGCCCGGCGCGGTGCCACCACCAGGCGTCGAGGAGGTGCCGAAAGCCGAACTTGCGCCCGACTTGGGCGCGGCCGCCCCGCTCCCCTCCTGAGCTATGGATACCTCCAAAAGACATGACGCTACGGCGAGGATGGCACACCCGTGCCGGGGAGAAATCATGAGATGAAGTCGGGATTAGAGCGGGTGAAAACGCGAGAGCAGTTTGTTTGCGGGAGGGGCAGGGATTAGACGTATCGCGGGATGCGACGCAACAGATATTTGCGCGCCCGCTCCCGCCTTTCGGCAACGAGCGCTCGCATCGGGCGGGGGCCGCGCTTAGTCTCCGCGCCCGGTTTTCCGGCCACGCCCATGAAGCTCTCCACCATCACCGCCAGCCTCGCGCAACTCGGCATGCAGCCGACGCGCAGCCTCGGACAGAATTTTCTCCACGATCAAAATCTCGCGGACTGGATCGTGGCGCAGCTCGGGCTGAAGACCGGCGAGGCGTGGCTGGAACTGGGGCCGGGGCTAGGCGCGCTCACGGAGTATGCGCTCGCGCGCTCGGCAAATGGGCTGCTCATCGAGAAAGACGGGCGCATGTGCGGCTTCCTCCAGGAGCGCTTTCCCGGCGTGGAGATCATCCACGGCGATGCCACGGAGTTCGACGTGCGCGAGCTGTTTGCGCGCGGGCCGATGAAGGTGCTGGGCAACCTCCCGTATTACGTTTCGAGCCAGATTCTTTTCCAGTTCACCGACGAGCCCAGCCCCGTCAGCACGCTCATTTTCACCCTCCAAAAGGAACTCGCCGAGCGCCTCTCCGCCGAGCCGCGGACGAAAGCCTACGGCGCGCTCACGCTGCTCATCGGCCGGCGCTGGCGGGTGAAATATCTGCGCACCCTGCCGGGCTCGGTTTTCCATCCGGCGCCGAATGTGGACTCCGCGGTCGTGGCGCTCACGCCGCGCCCCGTCGGCGAGATGCCGGAGTGCGACGGCGCGCTGTTTCGGAAACTCGTGAAGCAGGGCTTCTCCCAGCGCCGCAAGCTGCTGCGCAAAAACCTCGCCGATCAGGAACTCGACTGGCCCGCGCTCTGCGCCCACCTCGGAGTGCTGGAGACCACGCGCGCCGAGGAGCTTTCGCTCGCGCAGTGGATCGCGCTGACCCATTTCGCCGCAGGCGCAGCGCCCGAGACCGCCGCCCAGGACGTGCATGGCGAGATCTTCGACGTGGTGGATGAAAACGACCGCGTCACCGGCCAGACCTCGCGCTTCAACGCCCACGCGCAAAAGCTCCGCCACCGCGCCGTCCACATTTTTGTCTTCAACGAACGCGGCGATCTCTTTCTGCAAAAACGCTCGCGCTGGAAAGACAAGTGCCCCGGCCTGTGGGACTCCAGCGCCGCCGGCCACGTGAACGCGGGCGACGACTACGCCGCGACCGCCCCGCGCGAAATCCGCGAGGAGCTGGGCGTGGACGCGGAGGTGGAGGAAATCGCGGCGCTCGGCGCGTGCGCGGGCACCGGCTGGGAATTCGTGCGGCTCTACCGCGCGCGCCACGAAGGCCCATTCCGCCTGCCGCCCGCCGAGATCGAGAGCGGCGCGTTTTTCACGCTCGCGCAAATCGGGCGCTGGATCGCCGCCCGTCCGCAGGACTTCGCGCCCGGCTTTCTGGAATGTTGGCGCGCTTTCAACCAGCCAGCTCCACCCCCGGCCGGGTGAAGCGGATGCGGCGCTCGCGGTAGAGCGCGCCGAGCGCCTGCTTGAACGCTTTCTTGCTCGTCCCAAACGCCGCGCGGATCGCCTCCGGCGTGCTCTCGTCGTCGCACTCGCTGCGACCGCCGTTCGCTTTCAGCGCGTCCACGATCTGCTCGGTGAGCGGGGCCACGCGCCGGTAGCCGGCGGGGTCGAGGCCGAGGTCGATCTTCCCGTCCTCGCGCACCTTCCGCACGTAGCCGTCCACGCGCGCGCCGATCTGCGGCGGCGTGGCCAGCTCCGCCGCGTAGAGCAGCCCCGCGTGCGCGTTTTCCACGATGGCCTGGCAGCCGAGCGGCGTGTAACCGGCGATGAGCAGGCCCACGCGCTGGCCTTCGCGGTAGCCCGGCGGCGTGCGGCTGAGATGCCGGTTCAGCCGGGTCGTCGCCACGATGCGGCCCGACTGCGGATCGAGGAAAACGGCCACGACCACCCACTCGCCCGCATGCACCGGCACAGTCTGCTCGCGCCTCGGGAGCAGCAGATCCTTGCTCAGCCCCCAATCGAGAAACGCCCCCAACCGCGGGCTCGCGCTGACCACTTTCAAAAACGCAAACTCCCCGACCCCGGCGTGCGGCGTCTCCGTCGTGGCCACGAGCCGGTCCTCGGAGTCGCGGTAAAGGAACACGTCGAGCTGCGCGCCGGGTGCGAGCCCTTTGGTGACGTAGCGGCGCGGCAGCAGAATCTCCCCGAGTTCCTCGCCATCCAGGTACCAGCCGGGCGGGGCTTCGCGGAGGATACGGAGAGTATTTTTTGAACCGATGGCAGCCATGAGCCGCGCACGCTACGCATCCGGCGGACCTTGGGCAATGCCACGCTCCACCGCCGCTGCTGCCCCCAGCGCCCGCTTCAAGTCCCGCACCGCCGCCGTCAGCAGCACGCTGTCCCCGGGCGCTTGCTGGTTGCGGAGGATCAGCTTGCGCACGGGCTAAATCTCCCCCTTTCCCTCACCACCTTCGTTCCGAAGGTTCACTTCGGAACGCTCCTCTCTCTTGAAGCTTCGCTTCACCGCCAAGGATCACACCTCAATACCGGTTCCACACCCTCGCACCACGCCTGCGCCGAAGAATACCGCCAATGCTCCGGCGCAGCCACCAACCCACGCTTCACCGGGTTATTATGCACATACTCCAGCTTCTGCACCATCTCCCGAACGCGGCCCCCATGCGCTCCCGCCAGCCACGTAAACGGAGTTTCGCCGCACCCGGCCGTTCCCAAAGCGCTCCGCTAACTTTGGGAACGAGAGGGGAACTTTGAGAACGAGGGGGAGCAGGCATCCCGGTCTGGCGAACGATGGCAGGCAAGGATGCCTGCGCCACTACGGCACGGCGCTCCGCTGGCGGGCGCGGCGGGCGGCGCGGAAGAGGTGGAGGCGGCTGTAGTCGTAGCGGTCGCCGAGGAATTCCTTCACGGGGCCGAGCGCGTAGTCGCTGAGCTGGTCGAAAGCCGCGTGGAGTTCCTGCTGCTCGGCGGCGGTGAAGTGGGCGTCGGCGTCGAAGGGCTCGCCAGCCTCGACGGCATCGGCGACGTGCTTCACCACGGTCTGCTCGGTCAGGCCGCGGGAGCGCGCGATTTGCGCGAAAGTCTGGCCGGCGGCGAACATCCGCCAGCTTTCGCGCGAGTTCGCCGGCGCGGATTTTTTCGGCGGCGGGCCGTTGAACCGGTCGAGTTCGTCGGCGAAAACCTGGCGCGGATTTTCGCGGAGGTGTTTCTGGATCGCGTCCATGAACTGCGCGCCGAACTCATCGAGCTTCTTCGTCCCGACGCCGGTGATGTTGGCGAAAGCGCGCTCGGCCACGGGGTATTCGCGCGCCATGATGCGGAGCGAAACGTCGGAGAAAATGATGTAGGCGGGCACGTCGCGCGAGTCGGCGAGTTCCTTGCGCAGCGTGCGGAGTTGCTCGAAAAGCGCCTCGTCGCACGCGATGTCGCCGACGCGGCGTTTGCCGTCGCGGCTGCGCTCGATCTCGGCGGGCGGGCGGGTCAGCGTGACGGGTTTGCGCGAGCGCAAAATCTCCAGCCCCGCCTCGGTCATTTCGATGGTGCTGAATTTCTCCGCGCTCTGCCGGCAGTAGCCGAGCCGGATGATCTCGCGCCCGAGCGCCGCCCATTCCGTGCGCGAGTGCTCCTTGCCGATGCCGTAGGTCGAAACCTTGTCGTGCCCCCATTTCAGCACCTTCTCCGACGCGCCGCCGGTGAGCACTTCGATGATGTGATTCAGGCCCGTGCCAAAGCGCGACGCCTGCCGCAGCCGATAGACGCACGAGAGAAATTTCTGCGTCGCCAGCGTGCCGTCGAAGGTCTCGCGCGGGGCGAGGCAGTTGTCGCAGCCGCCGCAGTTTGGCTCGCCGTATTCCTCGCCGAAATAGCGCAGCAGCTCGGTACGGCGGCACGCGGAGCACTCCGCGTAATGCACCATCATCTGCAGTTGCTCGCGGGCGACGCGCTGTTCGTCGCCGGATTTTTCGTCGATGAACGCGGTCTGTTTCACCACGTCGCCGGAGCTGAAAAGCAGCAGACATTCGCTGGGCAAACCGTCGCGTCCGGCGCGTCCGGTTTCCTGATAGTAACCCTCCACGTTCTTCGGCAGATCGTAGTGCAGGACGAAGCGGACGTTCGGCTTATTGATGCCCATGCCGAAGGCGATCGTCGCGCAGATGACGTGGATTTCATCGCGCAGGAAAAGCTCCTGATTTTTGGCCCGCACTTTGTCCTCCAGCCCCGCGTGGTAGGGCCGCGCGGCGATGCCGTCGGCGAGCAGGTTTTCCGCGACCATCTCCGTCGCCTTGCGGCTGGAGCAATAGACGATGCCGCACTCGTTTTTCCGCCCGCGGATAAAGGCGAGCGTCTGGTCGTAGGGCTTGGCTTTCGGCAGCACGCGGTAGGAAAGATTCGGCCGGTTGAAGCTCGCGACGTAGGTGCGCGGCTCGTGCAGGCGGAGGTGCTTCACGATGTCCACGCGCACGCGCTCGGTGGCCGTCGCGGTGAGCGCCATGAAAGGCACGTTGGGGAAGATGTCGCGCAGCTTGGCGAGTTGCCGGTACTCGGGCCGGAAGTCGTGGCCCCATTCCGAAATGCAGTGCGCCTCGTCGATGGCGAATTGCGCGACGTTCCACTCGCGGAGCCTTTCCAAAAATGACGGAATCATCAACCGCTCGGGAGCGGCGTAAAGGAGGCGGTAGCGATGGTTGTAAAGGTCGCTCAACCGCGCGCGGGATTCTTTTTCGCCGAGTGTCGAGTTCAGAAACGTCGCCGCCACGCCGCTCGCCGTGAGCGCATCGACCTGGTCTTTCATCAGCGCGATGAGCGGCGAGACCACCACCGTCAATCCCTCGCGGATCAAGGCGGGGAGCTGAAAGCAGAGCGACTTGCCGCCGCCCGTCGGGAGCAGCGCGAAGACATCGCGCCCGGCCAGCGCGTCGGTGATGATCTCCTCCTGCAACGGACGAAACGTGTCGTAGCCAAACGACTGCTTGAGCGTGCGGAAGAGGGCGGTGGAGGACATTGGGCGCGCGCATTTCACCCGAGCGGCGGAGAGGCGGCGATGGAAAAAACGACGATCATCCTGAGCGGAGCGCATGAGGAAAGCGGGAACTCCTGGGAGCGCGCGCGCCCCCGCGTGCCGCTGGCGGCGCCCCGCCGCGGACCGTGAACCAGCCGCCCGCGGCTACGGGATCATCGCTTTGGCGAACGCGAGCTGGACGACGTTTTCCGGGGCGATGTCGGACACGAGCACGCAGACGATGGCGCCTTCCTGCCAGAACACGGCGGTCTTGCCCTCGTGGCGATAGATGTAGAATTCGATGCCCTTGTTGGCGCGGCGCTCGGCACCCGGCGGGAGCGCGGTGACCCGGCCGGGGAACATCTGGCAAAGCAGTTCCTCACCGGCCGGGCCGCGATAGACGAAGAGCGCGCTGGGGGCGCCGCCGAGCCGGTGCACGCGGCCGCCGGCGAGGCGGTATTCCATCATGCCGAGATCGAAGACGCGGGTGGCAAAGGGCACGCCGTGCGCCGCGAAAAAGGCCTCCAATTCCTTCGGCTCCGTCGCGGTGCTTGCGAGCGCCAGCCGCTGGGTGCGGTAGTCGCGGAAGTCGCGCGCCACGGCGGCGGGCAGGGACGGTTTTTGAAAAACGACGAACGCCGCGATCACGGCCGCGGCCAGGATGAGCGCGGCGCAGGCGAGAGCGAGGCGGTGGCGCTGCCAGACGCGGCGCGGCGGCACGATCACCACCGCGGGCGCGGCGGGCGCGGCTTCGGCTTGCAGCGCGCGGAGGATGCTTGCGCGCAGGTCCGCCGGAGCTTCCGGGGCCGTGAGACAGGTGGCGGCGAAGTGTTTGGCGAGGCGCAGCGCGTCGCACTCGCGGCGGCAGCGCGCACACCCGGCGAGGTGCGCCTCCACTTCCGCGCTGGTCGCGGCGTCGAGCCGTCCGTCGAGCAGGGCGTCGAGTTCCTCTTGGAAATGGCGGGACGGGGTCGGCATATCAGACGTGACCTCCGCGGAAAAAACCCCGGGCCTGCGCGTACTCGCGGAGGGCGACAAAAAGAATCCGCCGCGCGCGGGCGAGCCGCGAGCGCAGCGTGCCGATGGGGCAGGCGAGCACGCCCGCGGCCTCCTCGTAAGACAGCTCCTCCACATCCACGAGCAGCACCGCGGAGCGGAAATCCTCGGGCAGCCGCGCCAGCGCCTCGCTCACCTCCGGCTCCTGCCAGTCGAGCGCGGCCCCGGCGAGCGTGGCGAAATCCGCGTCCCAATTTTCATCCGCCAGGGCGTGCTCAAAGGCGGCGTCCAGCTCATCGAGCGAGATGGTGTCCGGCTCGCGCTGCGCCTTGCGGTATTTGTTCACAAAAATGGAATACTGGATCGTGAAGAGCCACGCCTTGCAGTTCGTGCCGTCGGCGAAACTCGCAAAATTCCGGTAGGCGCGGAGGTAGGTCTCCTGCACCAGATCGCGCGCGTCTTCGGGCCGCCGCGTGAGGACGAGCGCCTTGTGGTAAAGCGCGTCCATGAGCGGCAGCGCCGCGCGCTCGAAGCGCGCTGCAGTCGTCGCAAGCTCATGGGAAAATGAAGACGCCATCGGGGCGCGCGGAGATTTCCCCACGTCTGGAAAAAGACCAACCACTTTAATTTTGAAAATCTTTCGCCTCCGGGAACTTTTTCGCGCCGCCGTTTGTTTCGCATGGAGATGAAAATCAACTACCAACTCCGTCCACCCACCCACCCCACAACCACCCATTCCGCCCGTCGCCGACCGCACTGGCAGACGCTGGGCGCAGCCTTTGGCCTCGCGCTTGCGCTCGGCAGCGCGGCGCACGCCGAGCCCTACACGACCAGCGTGGTCGCGTCGGGCCTGACCCGGCCCACCGGCCTCGTCGCCAGCATGGACGAGGAGATCTACTTCAGCGAAGTGCCCAATCCCGGCAAGCCCAACGCGGGTAACACCGTGAAGCGGCTCAACCTCGAGGACGGCAAAATCACCACCCTGCACGAAGGCGAACCCGAGCCCACGAACCTGGCGCTCGACCGCTGGGGGCACCTCTACTGGACGTGCAAATCCGCGGGCGTGATCCTGGAGCGCGACGGCGACGGCAACACCACGCCGCTCCTCGGGAAACTGCAGAAGCCCAGCGGCATCGCGATCGACAGAAAAGGCATCGTCTATTTCACCGAGATCCCGACCCCCGGCATCCCCGGAACCATCGGCGGAAAGAACCGCGTCTCCGCATTCGACGGCACCACGACCGAGGTGTTGCACGAGGGTGAACCCGAGCCCACGGACATCGCCTCCAGCCGGCGTGGCGCCCTTTATTGGACCTGCAAGACGGCGGGCGTGATCCTCTTTCAAAACACCAGCGGCAAGACGACGACCCTGCTCAGCGGACTGAACAAACCGGTCGGCATCGCGCTCAATCACCGGGGCACCAAACTCTTTTGGACCGAGGTGCCGACGCCCGGCGTCGCTGGCTCCAAAGGCGGCCAGAACAAAGTCTGGGAACTCAACCTGCGGACCAAAGTGAAGACGCTCGTCCATAGCGGCGACCCCGAGCCGACCGACGTGACCGTGGATCGCGAGGGCGCGGTTTATTGGACGTGCTCCTCCGCGGGCGTGATCATCAAAGCCACCTCCACGGGCCGGGATCGCGACGACGACTAATGCGCCCACGGCCGCCGTTTTTTTCGGCAGCCACCAGCAGTGAAACGAAAGTGGGATGCACCAGCGGTGCATCCCACTTTTGCGTGGCGGGCCATGCGCAGCGGGAAAACGCGTGAGTCGCCCGCGGGCCGAAAAAGGACCGCCACTATCCCGAGCCAAGCGCCCTCAGCGGCACCCCGCGATTCCGCCGGAGGCGCGCACGCGGACGCCCTATTAGCTGCATCTCTTTGAAAGATCCGGCCAAACCCCGCGTTTCCTCCCTACCGATATGAAACCAACTCACGCTCTCACTCCACTCGCCGTCCTCATCACCGCGCTCGCGGCCAATTTTTCCACCGCGCAGCAACCCACCGTGCTCTCCGGAAAAATCTCCGAGGTCACGGTGTATCAAGGCACGGCCCTGATTTCGCGTGTCGTGGAGATTCCCGCGACGGCGGCGGCGCTGATGGAAGTCGTGGTTTCGGGCCTGCCGTCCGCGACGGATCCGAATTCCGTGTACGCCGACCAGGCGCAGGGCGTGGAGATTCGCTCAGTCGCGTTTCGCACCAAGACGCCGGATGAAGCCGCGCAGGCGCAAAGCGAGGTGGCCAAGCTGGAGCAGGCGATCAAGGCGCTGCGCAAGGCCACGGCCATTGCGCGCAACGAGATCGCGCTGCGGCGCATCCGGCAGGATTTTCTGAAACGGCTGGGCGCAAACTTCGTGGCTCCGTCGGCTGAACGGGAGATGACCCACGGCGTGCTGCAGGCCGACGAGTTGCAGAAGCTCACCAAGCTGCACTTTGACGAATACGAAAAGGCGTCGCAGGAAATCATGAAGCTCGACCTCGAGATCGAGGAAAACTCCGCGCAACTCGAAGTGCTCGAAAGCCGTCGCAAGACGCTCGCGGACGGCCCGCCGGTCGCCTTCGAGGCCGTCGTTTATTTGCAAAAAACCGCCGCCGGGCCGGCCTCGCTGAAGCTGAACTATCTCGTCAAGGACTGCGGCTGGGATCCGTCCTACAACTTCCGCGGCGACACCGCGAAGGGCGAGGTTGGGATGGAATTCAACGCCATCGTTCACCAGGTGAGCGGCGAGGATTGGTCCGCCGTGAAGCTGGCGCTGTCCACCGCGTCGCCGTCGGTCGGAGCCTACAATCCGCAGCTCTCGCCGCTCTTTGTCCGGGTGCAAACGGGCGCGGCGCAGGAGCAGAGCCAGACGGCCGCGCAGTCGAAGTATTCGCAGGCGCTCACCCACCGGCAGGAGGCGCTGGCCCGCCAGTTCCGCGGCAACTCCATCGACGAGATGCTGCGCGCCAACTTCGCCGCCAATGAATCCGCGGCCAGCGTGCAGCTCATGGAACTGACCGAGCGCATCGGCAACCTCCGCGCGCTGGAAGGCGGCAAGGCGGAGCAAGGCAGCGTGGTTTACGCCATCGAGCGGCCCGTCAGCCTGCAAAGCCGGCGCGACGCGCAGATGGTGCCGGTGCTCGCCGGGCGCATGAAGTCGAAGTTCTATCACGTCGCCGCGCCGGTCCTCACCTCCAGCGTTTTCCGCGAAGCGTCGCTCGGCAACAACACCGGGCGCGACCTGCTCGGCGGCAAGGTCAACGTCTTCCTCGACGGCGAATTCACCGGCCGCACCGACATCCCGACCATCGCCTCCGGCCAGGGCTTCGCCATCAGCTTCGGCGTGGACAGCCAACTCCGCGCACGCCGTTCGCTGGCCGACCGCGCCGAAATCGTGCAGGGCGGCAACCGGCAGTTTTCCTTCACCTACGAGATCGTCGTGGACAACTTCAAGCAGGCGCCCGTCCGCCTGATCCTGCGTGACCGCACGCCCAACACCGGCGACATCGACACCCTGCGCGTCGCCCTCGGCGAGACCTCCCATCCGCTCAGCCAGGATGCCGACTACCAGCGCTTCGACAAACCGAAGGGCCTGCTCATGTGGGACGTGGAAATCAAGCCCGGCGCCGGCCCCGCCGCGACCACCCTGCGCTACGCCTACTCCGTGGAATACGACAAGAGCCTCACCCTCCAGGACATCGGTGGCCCGGAGAAAGACCGCATGCGCGAGGAGTTCATGCAGAAAGCGCGGGCGACGAAGGGATTTTGAGCGCCGTTCAAACCGTGGCTTACCGAACGAGGTGACCAGGATTCCCTAACCCGCTCCGAGTTGTTTTTCTGCGTCAGCGGGCGCGTTGGCTTGTAGCCATGCGGTCAGGTCTCCGAGTGAAGGATTCACCCACACAATGGGGCGCAACTGTGCAACAACTACCGCGGCCCGCACGAAGAGGCGATGCACAGTTTCATCGATGGAGGCGACCGTCCGATTTGCGCGCAGGGCGGCTTCAACTAAGTGCCAATCCTTTTTCATCGCCGCATGCTGTTTCGGGGTCTTGGTCGTTTGCAATGCACGGGTGCGTGAGGCTGTCTGGTAATCAGTCGGCACACTCATCACGCGGCGTTTCACTATCATCGTCAGTAACCACCGCTGCGCAAAGCGACCGGCGTGATCCCGCCATTCTTTTTCCAACAACGGAGTCAGGCCAAGCAGGTGCCCAGCCTCCCGCATCGCTTCTAAAAAGGCACGGGCACGTATGCAGATTTCCGGCGGCGGCTCCTTGCTTCCGGCATCTCCAGCTACGCAAGCATCCACGATCAAGGTTTTCGCCATGTTTCCGTCTGCTGCTACTTTCCGATCTCGTTGGCCGCGCGGAGGGAAGCAGCGTCAAGGTAACGCCGCTCCTGCTGGAGGATCACGTCGCTGAAGTCCTCGGGCCAATCACCGTATGCACCATTCTCATCGAGTTCCGCGGTCTTTACCTCAGTCACTCCGTCCTTACGCGTGAACCAATGAAGCGCCACCAATGCTGGGGCCAGATTCTCCTCGGCAACGAGAGATTGCAGGGCAAGCAGTAGGTGCGCGCTATGCGTTTCGCAAACCACTCGCACTCCTCGCTGCGCGGCACGGGCGAGAACACCAGCCATCGCCACTTGCGCCCGCGGGTGAAGATGAATTTCCGGCTGTTCGATGTAAACCAATTGTCCCGGACGAGCGACGTGGAGGGCCACGACTACCGGCAGCGTCTGCGACACACCCAAACCGACATCTGCGATGCTTACCAGATCGTGCGCCCCGCCCCTTTCGGGCTCCGGCATTCGGCCCACATGCAATTCAAGCTGCGTTTCGCTAAGATGACGTGCCTCCACCTTCCAAGTAAGGCCAAGTTTAAGAAGATCCTGGCCCACAGCCTTGAGTGCTTTCTTGTTTCCACCGGCTTTCCAAGCTGCAAGCACCCCAGCCACATAGCGCTCGAATTCGCCGGGAAATTGTCGTCCGAATGCTGCTATCGGATAGCTGCGCTCTGGGTTCCCTCGCAATCCGCGAACGTGGATGACATCCATCACACTATAAATCTCGGGCTGGTGATTGAAATATGCGATTTGCCTCAAGCCCCGTTTAGGCACCCGCTGTGTGGCCTCAACATTCAGGAAACATCGATCCCTAGTAATGCGAGCGGCTTTCACGCTTTTATCGCCTTCGCCATTTGACTTTGAAGTCGCCACCCATCCCGTTTCACGCAGCAGACTCAGAGTTTGGCTGCCTGTCATACTCGCGCGCAGAGTCAGGGTTCCTTTGGGTGTTGACGCCGTCATCTCCTCAACGTCGATTGGGAGCTTGCCGCTCTTGTGAAAGGTCAGGGCCAGTTCACCCGCACCGGTCAATCCAGCAATGGAGAGTTCCACTTTGAAGTTCTTTACGGCTCCTCCCTTCAAAGTGCGCGCCAACAGTTGCTCTGCGCTGGTAAACCGCACGTTTGGACCGTCGAGTTTTAAGGCACCGGGGTCGTAGGGGGCTTCAAGGGTTTGCTTCAGCAGCAAGAGGGGCTGCATGATGCTTGATTTGCCGGAGGAATTTGCCCCGGCGAGGATCGTCAAAGGCCTTACCTCAATCTCCTGCCGTTTCAGGATAGACTTGAAGCCGGTAACTGCGATGCGCCGGATTCCTTGCTGAGCGGCAGGATTGGGTAAGGTTTCGGGCATTGTGGAAGTTGCTATGGTCGATAAACCGCTCGGCGGGTATCACCCGCCTGTTTCGCAGTGTCAATATCCGAATCCGCGAAAATATGGTGATGTGCCGGAAAGGAAGCGTGGCTCAAATTTTGACAGCAATCCGAGGTCAGGAGCGCTGATGGACGAGGCCGCAGATCAGAGCCGGTGAAAGATGATCTCCAGCGACAGCACGCAATAGGTCGTGACGAGCACGGGATCCTTTTCCATCCAGCGCGCGGTGTCATTGACCCATGAGCCATCGCCGGCCTGCGCGTTGATGAGCTTGAGCGCGACCTCGCTGGCCCAGTCCACCTTGCGGCCATCGGGGCGTTCGAGCGTCTTCACGTCGGCGGCGGCGAGCGCCTTGGTCATTAGGTGGTAGTAGTAGAAAAGGCCGGCGCGCTGCATGCCGGGGTTTTCCTCGAGGGTGTAGTTTTTCTTCAGCCAATCGAGCGCGGCGACGATGCGCGGGTCGTCCTTTTTCACGTCGGCGTAGATGAAGCTGAGCAGGCCCGCGTAGCTCATGCTGCCATAGCTGCGCAGCGCCACGCGCCCGTCGGGGAGTTTCATTTCGCCGGCCTTGCTGTCGCCGGGAAAGTAGATGAAGCCGCCTTTGTTCTCCGGATCGTCGCTGACCCATTTCTCTTTGTTAGTCGCGGAGAGATTTTGCGAGCGGCTGATGAAATCAATCGCGGCCTGCCAGTTGAGGTCCTTGCCCTTTCCTTCGACGTTGGCGCGCGCGGCTTTGTAAGCGCGGATGGCTTCGAGACCCACGAGCGTGTTATCGAGATCGGGATGCTGGCGGCTGGTGCCGGTGGGGCCGTAGCTGATGCCTCCGTCGAGCGAAGGATCGGTCAGCCCTTGGGCCTGCTGGCCGACGATGAAATCGTGCGCCGCTTTGATCAGCGGCTCGTCATGTGGCTCGCCACTGTTGAACAGGGCCATGAGCGCGGTGGAGGTGTTGTAGTTCGAGAGACCCTGCGTGTAGATGCCACCGTCGGGCTGCACTTTGCCGCGGAGAAAGGCGTAGCCTTTGCGCATGAACGCGGGCTGTTCCTTGAGGTATCGGCCGCTCGGCTCGCGCTGAAAGGCGACGAGCGGAAGCGCGGTCAGCGCGGGGTGGTTCGGGTCGGCGTCGCTCCACGAGCCGTCGTCCTTTTGCTGCGTCTTGAGAAAGGCGAGGCCCTTGTCGATGGCGAGCTGGATTTCGTTGCGGAGCGAGAGCTTCTGGCCGTCGCGCGGGATGGGATCTTCGGCGGCGAAAAGCGCGGGCGCGAGGAGCGCGGCGGCGAGGACGGTGAGCGTGGTTTTCATGGCTTGCTTGCAGGTTTGGGAACGGTGGGCGGGACGAGTTTGAAGATGATCTCGACGGGCGTGTTGACCCTCGGCGTCACCTTTTCGTTCACGTTCCATATCTGGTCGTTGTCGGCGTTCTTGCACGGGTTGTTGATCAGCGCCGCCGGCGCGGTGTCGAGGGCGACGAGGTTGCCCTCGGCCTGCGCGAGGAAGCTCCCCTCATAGACCATCGAGCCGTTGTAGATCCACGGCCCGTGCTCGATGGCCTTTTTGGCCGTCTCGTTGTAGAGCCAATTCTCGACGGGCACGGTTATCTCCACGTCTTTCTCCTTCCATTTCACGGTGATGAAAACGGTGTCGCCCGTGAGCGTCGGCGCGGTGTGAAAATAGCGCCCGTCGAGCTGCGGCGGCGGCGGGGCTTCGGCGATGATGACCCCGCCCTTTGCCCCGAGCAGCAGCATGGCAAAGTGGATGTCGCTTGCCCCCACGTCAGTCGCGAGCAGGCTCTCGTGGGCGCTGCCGTGGGGGTTGACGATCAGGTATTCGAGCTGCCCCCGCTGCATGTTCAGCTTGCCGGGGAAGGAGATGGTCAGCGCCTTTTGGTCGAGCCGCACTTTGCCGATCTCGAAGATGCCGGGGGAGACCTCGCGCATGGTGGGCTTGGCCGGTTCTTCGGGCTCCGCGGGCGGCGGCGCGTCCTCGGCCATCGCCGCGAGGGCGAGCGCGAGGCCGGCGAGCAGGGTCGCGGCGGAGGTCTTAATCATAATCGTAATCTTAATCTCTCAGTGGGTGGGGTGGAGGGGATTAAGATACGATTATGATTAAGATTACGAGGGGAAAGATGCGCGGTCATTTGCGGAGGAGCAGCGGGTCGAGCCACAGGCCGGAGCCGGTGGCGCCGGGCGGAAAGCCGGCTTCCACGCGGAGCGAGACGCTGCGGACGACGCCGAGCTGGGCGCGGAGCGCGGTGGGTTTGTCGTTGGACGAAAGCGGGGCGCTGCGCGTGATGGGGCGGCCATCGGCATAGATGGCGAAGATCAGGCGGCTGGCCGGCGGCACGCCCGCCGGCACGGCGACGAGGACGTTGAGGATGTTGAAACCGGCGGGCACTTCCCACGTCGCGGCGATGCCGACCGCGGACTCGAAACCTTTCCCGTGCGCCGCGCCGGCGCTGTCGAGCGGCTCCCCGGCGAGGGTTTTGTCCACGGCGAAGCACTGCTCGATTTTACGTCCCGGCAGCGGTTCGACGCGGGCCGGTTTGAGCGCGGTCAGCGG
>JAYWEB010000371.1:0-8080 GCA_043779575.1 Chthoniobacter sp.
GGCACGGCGGGCACCCAGCTCGTGCAGGGCGCGCTGACCCGCATCGTCACGGCTGTGGCCAATGCCGACTCCGCGGACATCCGCCTCGTCACCTTCCGCCTCGATTACACCCTGCGCGGGCGAGCCTACACCTACCAACTGGGTTCCCTCCGAGCCATCGACGACTGATATGCAACGCCGCTCCAAAATCCCTGCCGGCTTTACCCTCGTCGAGATGCTCGTGGCCGCGAGCTTGGGCGTGGTGCTGGCCGGCTTGTCTTTCGCCTACCTGCAGGCCGGCACGCTGCTACTGGCGAAAAATGTGGCGGTCAATATGTCGAACAACGACCTGCGCGGCTCCATGGATCAGATCCAGGACCGGCTACAGACGGCGATCACCGTCCCGATCCTGATCAATACCAGCGGTGTCGTTTCCGCCTCTCCGACGGCGGGGATCTACTACGACCGGCTGCTCGGCGAATCCTACGTGGTCACGCATCCGGGCGGGAGCGGCTTGGGCTCCACCGACACGAGTGTGACCGTGACCCGCTCGACCGATGCGTATGCCTCGCCGCCGCTGCCCGCGGCGGGCGATGTGCTGCTCATCGACGGCGCGGCCTCCACGATGCGGCCTCGCGTTTCGTCGGTCGCGACGGGCGCGGTGGTGGGCGGTTTGCAGAGCATCACGATCACCTTCACGGCGGCGCTGGGGACGGCCATCGACTGGAACGCCACGGATGTGAAAACCGCCATGCTCATCCGCCGCGAGGCCTTGCTCGTGATGCCGGCCGGCGCGCGCTCCGAGCTGCGCCGCTACGATGCGTATGAAAGCGCGCCCACCCAATACACGGTGATCTCCCGCCAGATCGGCACGCAGACCGGCGAGACCACGCCCTTTTCCATCGTGACCGTGGGGCTGGACAAGCTGGTCAACGTGGACTTCCGGGTGCGGGCGAAGGACTCCGACAACGCGCTGGCGACCAAGGAACTGAACGGCTTTTCGGGATTCATGCGCGTGCAGTGCATGGCTCCCTCGCGCCAGCGTCCGAAGAACTAAACCAACACAGCTATGAAACAGAACCAGCATTGCCAAAGTGGGGGAACCCTGGTGGTCGCGATGATCGCCATCCTCGTCATCTCGTCCGCCGTGGGCGTGGCTTACAAGACAACCAGCGCGACCGGGCGGCTGGGCGACCGCAGCCGCGACTTCGTGGAAAACAAACTCGCCGCCGAGGGTGCGCTGGAATACGCGTACGGCGTGTGGAAAAAGCGGGTGCAGAACTACGATCGCGCCATTTCCACCACGGAGGCGACGAGCGGGATGTCGGCCCCCGCGTTCGCGGGCTTCAACTACATGGCGGCCGCCAATCAAGGCCCGCTCAACATCCAAGCGACCGACAGCTATGGCAAACCGATGGCGGCCGCCAGCGCCACGCCCGCGCCGGTCATCGTGAGCCTGCCGGATTATCCCGGCTGGCGCGGACGGTCCTTTGGCTATGTGGCCAGCGCCCGCATGCAGCAGACGACGACCAGCGGCGGCACGCTCTCCGCCGGGGTGAAGCGCCGCTTTCAATACATCGAGGTGCCGCTCTTTCAGGCCATGTTTTTCTACGAGCACGATCTGGAACTTTATAAGCCAGCCACGATGAGCGTCTCTGGGTTGGTCCACTCGAATTCGAACCTCTACCTGAGCACCGGCTCATCCGCCGCCGGCGCGCTTACTTTCCAAGGCTACGTCTCCCGCGTGGGCAACTACTACAGTGCCAACGGCGGCGCGGCGGGCGCCGTCGGCAATACGGCGCCCGCTGGAGCGGCCGCCTGGTCCGGGGGCACGATGTATCCGCCGACCTACGCGACCAGCGAGGCGGCGCAGGTCCATCAGGTCTCGCGTTACGAGCCGCTGGGACAAAGCGCGGCGTCCGTTTTGGACACCACCGACACGAACCCGAACAACGACTCCTTTCGCGAAATCATCGAGCCGCCCGTGACCGGCACCGGAATCACCGACCCACCGGAAATCGCCAAGCGCCGCATGTATAACAAGGCGGGTGTCATCGTGACGATCAACGGCACGTCCGCCAGCGTGACCGCGCAGAATGGCACCAGCCTCACTGCGGCGCAGATCACTTCGATCCAGTCGTCTTTTACCGGAAAAAACACGATCTACGACCAGCGCGAAGGCGTGAATGTGGACGTGGCCAATGTCAGCGTCAGCACGCTCACCCCGGTGCTCAACGCCGCCAGCGGATTCAACGGCATCCTTTATGTCCAGGATGTGACACCCAAGGTGTCCGGCGATATGGAGCCGAAAACCATCCGCCTCCAGGATGGCGGCGTGCTCCCGACCGCCGGCCTGACCATCGCCAGCCAGAACCCCGTCTATATCCAGGGCGATTACAACACCGGCACGACCACGACACCCACCAACGTCCCGGCCAATGCCACCGGCAATCCCAGTAACACCGACAGCCCCACGGTCAGTGGCTACACCCGCAAGCCCGCCGCGGTGATGGCCGATGCCGTGATGCTGCTTTCCAATTCCTGGAACGACGCCAATGCCTCATCGGGGACCGGCAGCCGCGCGGCGAGTAACACGACCTACAACACCGCCATCCTCGCCGGCGTCATGCCCGGCATGTACACACCGCCGGTCGGCGACCCACACTACGGCGCGGCGCAGTATGGCTACTCCGGCGGAGCCAATAACTACCCGCGCTTCCTCGAATCCTGGTCGGGCCGCACCTGCACTTACACCGGCTCGATGGCCGAGCTTTTCCAGAGCAAGGTTTTCACCGGCAAATGGGACACCGGCAACATCTACGTCCCGCCGACCCGCCGCTGGAATTTCGACACGAACTTCACCACCACTCCGCCGCCCGGCAGCCTCGACGCCGTGACTGTCTCCCGCGGCAACTGGAGCAAACTCTGAATCGCACCATGAAACATCCTGCCGTTCTCTCCTTCGTCTCGCTCGGCCTCGCTGCCAGTGCCGCCGCGATCGACCTCACGCCGCAGATCGTCACCCTCGTCGTCGGCGATTACTCGGTGCGCCGGGCGTGTTTCGTGGATGGGGAAAAAAAATACGCCGTCACCGTGGACTCCGAAACCGAGCTGACCGGCTACGGCGGCGCGGCGGTTTTTAACTTCTCGAAATTTCCCCGCGCCGTCATGCGCCTCGCGCAGTCGCCGCTCAAACCCGAGATCGTTTTCGCAGGCGAGACCATGGAACGCTACCGGGCCGCCGCCGCCAGCCTGCTCCTGCAAGGCGCGGAGCAGCCGGTGCTCGAAAAAGAGGACGCCGACGTGCTGCCGGTGAACCAATGGACGAGCCGCCGCTTCACTTTTGCCTACACCTTCATGGGAGCCCAGATGCGCGAGAGCGTGACTTTCCTGAACCTCGACGGGAAGCAGCAGATCGTCATGCAAACCCGCGCCCGCGAGGCCGACTTCGCAGCCGTCGCCGCCCGCGGCGACGACATCCTCCGGCGCTGGCACGACTTCCGCCCCGAGGAAGCCGCGGAGGGGAACTGATCCCCTGCCCCACCGCGCCGCCCGGCCTCAAGGCGGGCCGGTGAGCGCCGGCCAGATGACGGCCAGCGCCCGGGCGTTTTTCTCCGCCGCGGCGGGCGCATCGAGCGGGGCGAGATGCGGATGGTCGATCTTGGCCAGCAGCCACTGGCCCCAGCGGGCGCAGCGCGGGCGGGACCGCGCGCCGCAGACGTCGCCGCCGATGACTTCGGCGTGGCGGCGGAGTTCGCCGAGCGCCCAGGCGAGGTCGGCGGCGGTGAAAAGGCCGGGCTCCCAATTGGTCGCGGCCTCGGCGGCGGTGAGGCAGTCGAGATCGACGGTGACGTAGAGCCGCCGGCCGGCGAGTCCGGTGGCGAACTCGCGGAAACGCTCGCGCCAGTCGGCGGCGGTGATGCCGGGAAAGCGCCGCCGGCCCGAAGCCGCGAGCCGCTCGGTCCACGGCCAGACGCGGAGGCGTCCGGCGGCAAGCGCGCGGCGGTCGTGGAAAAGCTGGCCGGGCCAGTTGAGTTCAAAGTTGCCGCAGCCCCAGATGGCGGCGGCCTCGACGTGCGGGTAGGCGAGGGCACAGTTCAGCCACGCGCCGCAGCCCCAGCGCGGCGGGCGCACGTCCCAGTCGGGATGGTTGTCGAAGGAGATGAGCGTGACCTTTTCCGCGACGCGGCGCACCCACAGCGCGCTGAGGTGGTGAAAGTCGCCGGAGCCAAAGAGGGTGAAATTTTTCCCGCCGCCGGGCACCTCGGCGGCGAAGGACTCCAGCTCCTCCACGCTGGTGCAGTAGCGCAGCCGCGGCCCCCATGCGCGCGCGTCGTGATACGTGCCGGCGATGGCGTCGCGCGGCCAGGCGCCATCGAGATCGATGTGCAGCGCGGCGGGCACTTAGCAGGGATGCGGCCGCGCGGGCGGGCGGTTTTGGGGGCAACGGAGAAGCATTGAGACGCCGAGGGCGCGGAGAAAACCGGGGCGGAATACCTTCGCAGCCCTGCATCTCGGCGTTGGCAAATTCATCATGCCGTCTTGCTCATCCGGTTAGGGCACGATCTCCGTGCCGATGCCGGTGTTTGTGAAGATCTCCAGCAGCAGCGCGTGGGGCGTGCGCCCGTCGATGAAGTGAATCTTTTTCACACCCTGCGCGAGGGCCTGCACGGCGCTCTCCACTTTCGGGATCATGCCGCCGACGATGATCTCCTCCTCGATGAGCTGCTCGATCCGCTCGGCGTTGACCGAGGGGATGAGCGATTCTTTTTCCAGCGGGTCGCGCATGATGCCGGGCACGTCGGAGAGGTAGATCATCTTCGCCGCTTTGAGCCGGCCGGCGATGGTGCCGGCGGCGATGTCGGCGTTGATGTTCAGCACCACGCCGGCCGCATCTTTCGCCAGCGGCGAAATGACCGGGACGTGCTCGCGGGCGACGGCGGCGAGGATTTCCTCAAGCCGCACTTCGATGACCTCCCCGACGAAACCGAGATCGACCGCCGTGGCGTTGCCCTTGGTCTGGGGCGGCAGCCTGCGGCCGACGAGCACGTCTTTGCCATGCAGCCCGATGCCGCGTCCGCCGAGCGCGTTGAGCTGGGTGACGATGCCGGGGTTGATGACGGTATCGAGCACTTCCTCGACGATGCCGATGGCCTGCTCGTCGGTGACGCGCAGCCCGTTGACAAACTGCGCCTTTTGCCCCGCGTCGCGCATGCGCTGGGTGATCGCTTTGCCGCCGCCGTGGATGAGCACGGGGTTGATGCCCACGGCTTCGAGAAAGACGACATCGCGCAGAAAACGCTCGATGACCTGCTCGTCCTCCATGGCGCTGCCGCCGTATTTGATGACGAAGAGTTCGCCGCGGAATTTCTGGATGAAAGGCAGCGCCTCAATGAGGGATTCGGCGCGGTCAGTAGGTGGTTTGGCCATCGGGGAAAATTTAGGAAATAAGACTTAGCATTGAGGATTTAACCGACCCACCGGCGGAAGCCACTTCCTAAATCCTAATTCCTAAATTTCTTCTCACTCGCCCATGTTCAGCCGCACGTAGTCGGTGCTGAGGTCGGTGGTGAAAACGGTGTAGTCCGCTTTGCCGAGGTGGAGGTCGATGGTGATCGTGAAGCGCTTCTGCGCGACGATTTCCTGGAGCTTGGCAAAGGGCGTCTTGCTCGCCATTCCGCCGCGCACGGCGATGATGCCGTCGTAGAAAATGTCGATGACTTCTTCGCGCAGCTTTGCGCCGGAGTAGCCGAGAGCGTCCATGATGCGCCCCCAATTCGGATCGCCGCCGAACCACGCGCATTTCGTCAGCGTGGAATTCGCCACGGCCTCCGCCGCGCGCCGCGCATCGCTGAGCGTGGCCGCGCCGTTGACGTGGACCTCCACGAATTTCGTCACACCCTCGCCGTCCTCCACGATCATCCGAGCCAGGTGCTTGGTCACGTGGTCGAGGGCGCGCTGGAAAATTTTGAACGCCAGTTTGCCATGCCGCAGCGGTTTGTTTCCGGCGGTGCCGTTGGCCAGCATGATGACGGTGTCATTCGTGCTCATGTCGCCGTCCACGGTGATGCGGTTGAAGGACTGCTCCACGGAAACGCTGAGCGCGCACTGGAGCTGTTGCTTGTCGATCACCGCATCGGTGGTGATGAACGACAGCATCGTCGCCATGTTCGGATCAATCATTCCCGCGCCTTTCGCCAGCCCGCCGATCCGCACTTTCTTCCCGTCGATCTCGCACTCCACCGCGATCTCTTTCGCAAAGGTATCGCTCGTCATGATCGCCTGCGCCGCGCGGTTGCTCCCGTCCGCCGTCAGCGCGGCGGGCAGCTCCGCGATGCTCGCCTCCATTTTCTCGATCGGGAGCTGCACGCCGATGCGCCCCGTCGAGCAGACCATGACCTGCCGGGCCTTGATCCCCAGCGCCTTCCCGGTCGCCTCGGCCATGCGCTTGGCGTTCTCGATTCCCACCAGTCCGGTGCAGGCATTCGCGTTGCCGGCATTGGCCACGATCGCGCGCACATCGCCGCCGCGGAGGTGCATCATCGAGACCCGCACCGGCGCGGCTTTCACCCGGTTCGTGGTGAAAGTGGCCGCCGCCACCGACTCCTGCGCCGAATGGATGAGCGCGATGTCCGGGCGGGCGGCGTTGCTCGCCTTGATGCCGCAATAGACGCTGCCGGCCAGGAAGCCTTGCGCGGCGGTCACCCCGCCGGGGATTTCGAGATAGGACATGGGCTGAGTGTGTTCCGGCTTCGTCACGGGAAATAGGACGCCGAGGAAAACGCATCCCGCCCGCGAGGACGAGCACGATTGCGGAAAAAAACGCCGCTCACAGCAGCGCCGTCGTCTCCGGCCAGCCGCACATCACATTGAGCGACTGCACCGCCTGGCCGCTCGCCCCTTTGACCAGATTATCCTCCGCGCTCAGCAGCACCACCCGGCCCGTCCGCGCATCCGAGCGCCACGCCACATCCACGAAATTCGTGTGCGTCACATGCTTCGTATCCGGCGTCCCCGTTTCCCCGAGCAGCCGCACAAACGCCTCGCCGCCGTACGCCTCCGCGAGCGCCGCGCCGATCTCCGCCGCCGTCACGCCCTCCGCCGGCGCCGCCGTGATCGTCGTGAAAATCCCCCGGTTCACCGGGATGAGATGCGGGAGAAACGTCACCGTCACCCGCTCCCCCGCCGCCGCGCTCAGCTCCTGCTCGATCTCCGCCAGATGCCGGTGCTTCGGCACGCTGTAGGCGCGCACGCTTTCATTGCACTCCACATAGAGCAGCTCCGTCTGCGCATTGCGGCCCGCGCCGCTCACCCCGCTGAGGCTGTTGATCACGATGCTCGCCGGCTTCAGCAGCCGCTTTTTCAGCAGAGGGTAAAGCGGCACGATCACACTCGTCGGGTAGCAGCCCGGCGAGGCGATGAGCTGCGCCCCGCGAATCCGCTCCCGGTAAATCTCCGGCAGCCCATAGACGCTGATCGCCGCCAGCTCCGGCGCGTGCGGCGGCGTGCCATAGAATTCCTCGTACACCGCCGGATCCTTGATGCGGAAATCCGCGCTCAGATCGATCACCCGCCGCCCCGCCGCCACCAGCGGCTGTGCAAACTCCGCCGCCACCCCGTGCGGCAGCGCCAGGAAAACAAACCGCGCCCCCGAAGCCAGGATCGCCCCCGCCTCGCTCGCGATGAACGCCAGCTTCGCATACCGCTGCCCGGCGAATCTCGGAAACACCGTCTCCACCGTCTGCCCCGCGAGCTGCCGCGAAGTCAGCGCCACCAGTTCCACCCCCGGATGCCGCCCCAGCAGCCGCACCAGCTCCTCCCCCGAGTAACCGCTGGCCCCGACGATGGCGACTTTTTCGAGATTCATAGGCGGGCATTTTAGGAGCCGTCTTGTGGATGAAAACAGCAAACTGTCCCGCACGGAAAAAAGCGCTTCCCTTTCCCCCACCCCTCGCTAATCTCCCGCTCTCAAATTTCGGGCCGTAGCACAGCTTGGTAGTGCGCTTGAATGGGGTTCAAGAGGTCGCGAGTTCAAATCTCGCCGGCCCGATACTTTGAGAACAAGGCTGGCAAAGGATTCGCGGGCGATGGGCGTTTTGCG
>JAYWEB010000372.1:0-3267 GCA_043779575.1 Chthoniobacter sp.
CATCTACGGCACCTGGCAGGTGCTCCGCGGCCTCCGCGCCATCGGCGAAGACATGCGCCAGCCCTGGCTCATCCGCGCCCGCGACTGGCTCGAGTCCTGTCAAAACGAAGACGGCGGCTGGGGCGAAACGTGCGCCAGCTACGACAACCCGAACCTCAAAGGCAAAGGCGCGAGCACCCCGTCGCAAACCGCGTGGGCGCTCATGGGCCTCATCGCCGCCACCGACCCCGCGCAGCCCGCCGCGCTCGACACCCGCGCCATCCGCCGCGGCATCGCCTTCCTCCTCGGGCGGCAAAGCGCCGACGGCTCCTGGCCTGAGCCCGAAGTCACCGGCACCGGCTTCCCCCGCGTCTTCTATTTGCGCTACGACATGTATCGCAACAACTGGCCGCTCCTCGCCCTCGCCACCTTCCGCGCCTACCGCAGCGGCGGCGGCCACGAGCCTAGTTTTTTCCGGGCCTGAGCGGCGCGGCTCAGTTGGGGGCAAATGGACGGACCCGCGGGCGCTTTCACACCCCGCGCCAGAGCAGCCAGGCCCAGTTCCCGAGGATGGCTCCCACGCTGGTGAAGCGCGCGACTTTCCCCGCCCATGCCGGCAGCGAGTCGGCGCGGAGCCGGGGCAGGCGCAGGGCGAGGACGGTGGCGGCGTAGAGATCGTAGAGCGCCAGCGCGCCGAGCGTGGCGAAAAAGAGGGGGTTGATCGCGAGGGCCGCGGGGAAGTTTCCGCCGAGGGCGAAGCGCACGCAGCGCGTGGCGCCGCACGTCGGGCAGGCGCAGCCCGTCACGGTATGAAAGACGCACTGCGGCTGGGGGAGCCCGAGGCGCAGCCAGCACCACGCGACCACCAAGCTCCCGAGCGAGACGGCCAGCCACAGCGCCTCGTGGTCCGTTTCACCGGGTCGGAGGCGACGCCAGGTCATGCGGTGGAGCGGCTGAGGCTAGTGCTTCATTCCTGCCGCCGCGGCGGGAATAGCGATCGCCACGACGATGAGCAGGATGTAAAGCACGCAGCAGGTCACGAGCGGCAGGAGCACCGCGCAGACGGCGCGGCCGGTATTGATTTCGTGAGTTTTCGCCAGTCCCATGCACAGGCAGACGATCCCCCACAGGAATCCGATCGAGCTGCCGCAAAGCGGGATCAGCGCCAGTGCGGAGCCTGCCCCCATCGCGTAGCAGCCCGTGCGGAAAGTCGTTTCAAACGGTTGCTTAGCCCCGCTGCAAATCATCAGCGAAAGGTGCAGCACCCCCGTGGAGATGAAGGTGCCGACGAGCATCGCGAGCACCACCACCACCGCGATACCGACGAGGAACAGCACTCCAAAGCCCGCGCCCGCCGCGAGCGACGGGAAGACTTGCTGCTGGGCCTGCTTCGGCATGAAGGCGAGCAGGCTTCCTTGGAAAACGAGGTTGAAGAGCAGCGAGATGACGACGCCGATGGTGGCGACGAACATATAGAAACCCAGCGGCGCCCCGAACCCTCCCTCGCGCTTCATCGTTTCAAACGCCCGGTTCGGATCGAGCAGCACGGCTTTGATCGTCTCCCAGATCGCTTTGAAAAAGCCGAGCTGCGCCCGCCGCTCCCACGCCGGGCCGGTGCGTTCCGCTTCGTTGCCGCTCGGCAGGGCGCCGCCCTGCAGCACGCCTTGCACGATGCCCGCCTTGGCCTCGGCGGAGTAGGCTTTGCCATCCAGCCACACGATCTGCGACGGCGGGAAATAGCGCCCGGTCGCCGAACAGCGGATCCACCCCTCCGGCACCTCGGCTCCCCCAGCCGCCGGAGCCGCGCCCGCACCGGGTCGCGCCTCTTTCATCGGGGTCCAGTTCGCCATGCCCTCGCACCAGACCAGCGTGCTGGTGGTGATGGTGCCGGCGGCGAGGAGGCGGTCGAGTTCGGACTCCGCGACGGGGCCCTGGCGTTGTCCGCCGAGATCGTAATACCAGTTCATGTTGTTTCTTGTTCTGCGGGTTGAGGTCTTCTAATTTCCGCCGCGCTCGGCGCCGGATCGGCAGTGAAGATGATCCCCGCCAGCGAGTAAAACCGAAAACGCATGTCCGTCGCCCACCCGCCCGCCCCTGCCGCCGTCGCCTGTCCCGCGTGCGGTTTCGGCCTCGCGCCGGAGACCGTCGGGCGGGCCAACGAGGTCGCCTGCCCGCACTGCCGCACCCTGCTCAGCGGCGATTTTTTTCCGGCGTTTTGGTCGCCGCCGGCCATCGGCTCCGGCATGGCTGACCGCGCCGACGACGGCGAGGCGGTGTGTTTTTTCCACCCGGAAAACCGCGCCGCGCTGAGCTGCGACCGCTGCGGGCGCTTCGTCTGCACGGTCTGCGACATGCCGCTCGGCACGCGCCATCTTTGCCCCACCTGCCTGAGCAGCGGGCTCGGCGCGGAAAAACTCCCCGAGCTGGTCGTGCGCCGCTTCCACTGGGCGAATTCCGCGCTCCTCGCCGGGCTGCTGCCGCTGATCACGTTCTTCATCTGGCCGGTCTTCATCGTCACCGGGCCGCTGGCGATTTTCTGCGCGTGCTTTGGCTGGAAACGTCCCGGCAGCCTCCCGCGCGGACGCCGCCGCTGGGTGGCGGTGCTGGGCCTCCTCCTCGGCGTCGTCCAGCTCGCCGTGTGGATCGGCATCGTCGGGCTGTTCGTGAACCTTTTTTCCAAGCCGGGCCAATTCAAATGAGCGCGTCCGAGCCCGCCTACCGCAAGCTTCCCGGCCGTGGCCTCGGCTAGAGCGGCTTCGCGCGCATCTGGATCGCGGAGGATCATCTGCTGGAGGTGAATTCCCTTCTCGTCAGCGAGCGCTACCGCCGGTTTTTTCTCCGCGATGTATCCGCGCTCGTCATCCGCCGCACGAAAGCGTGGTTCGCCTGGAACATCGTCCACGGCGTGCTCGGCCTCGGCGGCGCGCTGCTCGCGGGCGGGCTCTGGTGGGGGAGCGTGGCGGGGGATGGCCGCGGCACGCGGGAAGTCATGCAGGTCTTCGCCGTGATGACCTCGCCCTTCGCCGCCTTTTTCCTCGTCCTCTTTTTCATCAATCTCCTCCTCGGCCCGACCTGCCGCTGCCATCTCCAGACCACCACCGCCGGCTGGCACGCGCTGACCGCGCCGACGCGCCTCGGCCCCGCCCGCCGTTTCCTCGCCCGGCTCGCCCCGCGCATCGAGGCCGCGCAAAAACCGCCAGGGGTATGAGGAAAGGCGAAAGGCGAAAGGCGAAAGGCGATGGCGCCATCTGGGGCGTTGCGAGGCGCGTCCCCTTGGGCGTTTTCCTT
>JAYWEB010000373.1:0-3261 GCA_043779575.1 Chthoniobacter sp.
TCCGGGCGGGCCTGGCAGGCGGTCATGATGCGGGTCATCATGGGCACGCCGAGATCGGCGCGGATGAGCGCTTCCTCGAGTTCGTCCCAATCCACGGGACGACCGGTGAATTTCTCGAGGAGCGATTTGAAAAAACCGAAGGCCACGGGGAAAGGGATGCGGGATGAAGGATGAGGGCGGCTGGTGAGCCTTCAGCCTTCAGCCTTCATAATGCCGACGCGGTCGGGGCGGTTCAGATCCTTTTTGATCCGGTCGAGGATGCCGTTGACGAAGCCGCCGGACTTTTCCGCGCCGTATTTTTTCGCGATCTCGATGGCCTCGTTGATGATGATGACAGGCGCGACCTCGAGGCTGTGGAGCAGTTCGTAAATGGCGACGCGGAGGATATTGCGATCCACGGCGGCGATGCGGTGGAGGTCGTAGTTCGCGGTGCAGGCGACGATCCGCGCGTCGATGTCGGCGCGGTGGGCGATCACGCCCTGGACGAGTTGTTCGGTGAAAGCGCGGGTCTTCGCCGGGGTGTTTGCCTGCTCCGGGCCGGTGCGCAGATCCCAAAACGGCGCGGTGTCGCCGGCCTCGGTTGCGCCGTGGAGATCGAGCTGATAGAGGAATTGCACCGCGGCCTCGCGGCCTTCGCGTCGTTTGCCCATGCCGGGGAAAAAGGTCAGCGGCCGAAGCGGATCTCGCTGCGCGGTCCGCCCGTCTCGGCGCGGGAGGTGCGGAGGTCGCCGAGCATCTGCACCATCCGGGCGGCCACGCGGGCGGCCTCGGTGCCGCGGTTGATCTCGTCGTCGAGGCAGCGCGCTTTCGCCTGCTCTTCGTTTTTCAAAAGCAGCACCTCGTGGATGACGGGGATGCGGTGGGTCAGGGCGAGCTGCTGGAGCGCGCGGGTGATCTCGGTGGCGAGCAGCGCGGCGTGCTGGGTCTCGCCCTCGATGATGACGCCGAGCGCGAGGATGGCGTCGATGCCGCCGCGGGTGGCGACTTCCTGGACGACGAGCGGGATTTCAAAAGCGCCGGGAACCTCGTGGACGACGACATTGAAGGTGGGCGAAATGGCGAGAAACTCCGCGCGGGCGTGATCGATCAGGCCGCGGACGTAGTCGGGGTTGTACTGCCCGGCGACGATGGCAAAGTTGCGCCGCTGGCCGACTTGGCGGGGACGGGATGGGATATTGGCGGACATAAGGGGCGGCAAGGTAGTGGGGTGGCTGCCTGGCGCAACTACGGATTGACTCCGCGCGCGGACGGCCGCGCCGGGGGGGGAAACGCCTTGCACCAAAAAGCCTCGCGGTTAGCGTGCCGCCCGCATGCGCCGGACGCTTCCCTACTTTATCGCGATCTTTTTTCTCGCCGCCACCGCGCGCCCGGCAGAGTGGACGCTCTACAAAGTGGGCGGGCGCGACTTCGTGACGCTGGAAAATCTGTCGGAGTTTTACAACCTCGGCAGCGTGCGCCGGGCGAACAACGACTTCACCCTGGCGATCGGCCAGCGCAGCCTGCGCGGCACCGCGGGCAGCGTGGAGTTTTACATCAACGGGCTGAAATTTAACCTCAGCTACCCGATCACCGAGGTGGATGGAAAACTCGTCGTTTCGCGCATGGACCTGACGAAGGTCATCGAGCCGGTGCTCCGCCCGAGCAAGATCAAGGGCGCGGAAAAGGTCGATACCATCGTCCTCGACGCCGGGCACGGCGGGCACGACCGCGGGGCGCTCAGCCCGTATGGTTGCGAGGCGGACTTCACGCTGGATGTGGTCAGCCGCACGCGGCTGCTGCTCATGCAGGCCGGGTTCAAAGTGGTGCTCACCCGCTCGAATAACACCTTCATCCCGCTCGGCGAGCGGACGCGCATCGCCAATCAGTATGCCAACGCGCTTTTCATCTCCGTGCATTTCAACAGCGGCGGCGCGGGCACCGGCTTGGAAACCTACACGCTGGCTCCGCGCGGCGTGCCCTCGATGATGGCCGACGGTCCGCGCGTCTCCGATCTCGACCAGTGCGCGGGCAATGGGAACGACGCCCAAAACATGGCGCTCGCCACGGCCATGCACGCCTCGCTCGTCGTCCGCTCGCGGATGTTCGACCGCGGGATCAAGCGCGCGCGTTTCGTCGTCATCCGCGACATCACCATCCCCGGCGTGCTCATCGAGGGCGGCTTTCTCAGCAATCTCTACGATGCCAAGCTCGTCGCCATGCCGGCCTACCGGCAGCAGATGGCGTCGTGCATCCTCCAAGCCGCGCAAAACTACCGCCGCGCCGTGGGCACGCAGCTCGCCGATGTGGCCGGGCGGAAAAGCGACGGTCCGCGCGTGGACATCCCGCCGCTGCGCTCCAGCCCCGGCGGGACCAGCACCGAGCCGGAAGTCGTCATCCCGACAGTGCCGGGGACGAATTAGCTTCTGCCGGCGCGGCCGGTGTCACGTGTCTCTTTCCACTTTCCCCACCACCCCCGTCGGCGTCTATGACAGCGGCTTCGGCGGCTTGACCGTGCTCCGCCAGCTTCGCCGCGAACTCCCGCAGCTCGACTACGTGTATCTCGGCGACAGCGGCCGCGCGCCTTATGGCGGGCGCGACGTGGACACCGTGCTCGACTTCGCGGAGCAGTGCGTCGAGCGGCTTTTCGGCGAAGGCTGCCGCGTGGTCGTGGTCGCCTGCCACACCGTCTCGTGCGTGGCGCTGCGGCATCTTCAGCAGCGCTACGGCTCGGCGGAGCGCCGCGTGTTGGGCGTCACGATTCCTGCCGCGGAGGCCGCCGTGGCCATGACGCGCGGGCACATCGGTTTCCTCGGCACCGCGCGTACCGTGGCCTCGCACACTTTTCGCACCGAAGTGCGGAAGCTCAGCGCCACCGTCCAGGTCAGCGAGATCGCCGCGCCGCTCCTCGCGCCGCTCGTGGAGGAGGCGTGGGAAGAGACGGAAATCGCGCGCCTGGCCGTGGCCCGCTACTTGGAGCAGTTTGCGGAAATCGACACGCTGGTGCTCGGCTGCACGCACTATCCGCTGCTCGCCCGCGCCTTCCGCGAAGTCGCCCCCGCCGGCGTGCGGGTGCTCAACCCCGCGCCCGAAGTCGCCGCGCGCTTTGCCGCTTGGCGCGCCCGCTATCCCGCGCTCGCACCGGATGGGAGCGGACGGTTGCGCGTGCTTTCCAGCGGCGACATCGCGCGCTTCGCCCGCCACGGCGCGCGTTTCCTCGGCGAGGCGCTGCCCCCCGTCGAGCACGTCGGCGAACGTCAGGGACGGCTCGCCCTTTGCCCCGAC
>JAYWEB010000374.1:0-3244 GCA_043779575.1 Chthoniobacter sp.
TGCTCTTGAGCGCGCATGTCCAGGTCCACAGTCTCGGTGAAGTGAAAACAGAAAAATGCCTCTGCGTTTTCCCCCGCAACGACTACGAGCCGGACATCGTCTTTTTCGGCAAATCTAAAGCCGCGGCGCTCACGCCCGACACCATAAAATTTCCCGTGCCCGACCTCATCGTCGAGGTACTTTCAGAATCTACGGAATCGCGCGACCGCGGCGTGAAATTCGAGGACTTTCAGGCGCACGGTGTCGGCGAATACTGGATCGTGGACGCCGATCGCGCGGTCGTGGAGCAATACGTCCTGCGCGGTACAGCTTTCGATTTGGTGCTGAAATCCGGGACGGGTGAAATCCACAGCGAAGTCCTGCCGGACTTCGTCGTATCGGCACGTGCGTTTTTCTCCGCCGAGGAAAATCTGGCGGCACTCCGCAGCCTCCTGCGCGAGTAAGCCGGGCTCACGTCAACTGCTTCACCACCACCGCCGGATTCCCGGCGACGACGACATTCGGCGGCACGTCTTTCGAGACGACTGCACCCGCCGCGACCACCGAATTTTCGCCGATCGTCACGCCTTTCAAAATGACCGCGTTCATGCCGATCCACACGTTGTCCTTGATGATGACCGGCGCGGTCTTGAGCGGCGGGCGCGGCGGGCGGTCTTTGTAAAACGGGGCAAGCGCCATCGAGTCGATGCGGCGCTGCGCGGCGTCGATCGGGTGGAAGTCGGAATCGGCGATGCCGACGTTCCACGAGATGAGCACATGTTTTCCGATCTCGATGTATTCATCCGCCATTATCAGCGCGCCATTGAGCAGCGAGAAATCGCCGATCTTGCAGCGGCCCTTCTCTCCGAGGGCAAATGACACACCGGCGTAGCACGAGACGTGAGCTCCGAGCTCGACCGCACGGACGTGTTTGCTCCGCATGAAGCGAAAAATCTGCGCGGTCTCGCAGTAAAATCCCTCGTCCCAGTGAACATTCTCGGGAATCGGATGCTGCCACCAATCATGTTCGACGCGGCGCTCGGGCGTGATGTTGCTCATGAGTTAGTTAAATCATGAAAGCACGCCGGAGCAAAGGCTGGCACGCCAGATTCGATCACTCGCTCCCGCGCACGAGGAACACAATCTCGCCCTTCACCGCCTTCGCGGAATAGTGCGCAAGCAACACCGGCCCGGTGCCGATTCGGAATTCCTCGTAGGTCTTTGTCAGCTCACGAGCGACGCAGATCGTGCGCTCGGGAAAAAGCGTGGCGCAAACTTCGAGCGTCTTCAGCAGCCGATGCGGCGACTCGAAGAAGACGCTCGTCACCTCGCGCTCCATCGCCGCACGGACATCTCGCTCGCGCCCTCCGCTTTTCACCGGAAGAAATCCGCCGTAGAAAAATGCTTCCGCCGGAAATCCGCTGCCGATGAGTGCGGCCAGGATCGCGCTCGGCCCCGGCAGGATCGTGTAAGGAAGTCCGCGCTCAATGCACGCCCGCAGGAGCCGATGGCCGGGATCGCTAATGCCCGGAAGGCCCGCATCGGTGATGAGCGCGATGTTTTTCCCGACGGCCAGTTCTTCGATCAGCTCCGCCGTGCGCCGCGCTTCATTGTGCTCGTGATAACTCACGAGCGGCTTGCGGATTTCAAAGTGCGCGAGCAAATGCCCGCTGTGCCGGGTGTCTTCGCAGGCGATCAGATCGACCGACTTCAAAACCTCCAGCGCCCGCAGCGTGATGTCGGCGAGGTTTCCGATGGGTGTGGCGACGAGGTAGAGCATCGAGCGGGGCGATTCCTTAACACGCCCGCTCTTGCTGAGAAGCTCGATCTCAACTTGTCTGACGAAAGGTCTCTATCGCCCGAGTGAAAGCCGTTGGGCGGCGAATCGCGGCAGTTTTGCGCGCAGGATTTTTCGCCGTGTCCTGGCGATGTCGTAATCCACGCGACGAAACTCGACCCATTCGGCTTGGGCATCGCAGATCGCGTAGCATGCAGATGGCTGGAGATCGCGCGGCTGGCCCACGGAGCCGACGTTCACCAGCGTCTTGCCGCCAGCCGCCAACTGGATTCGACCGTGTCCGCGCCAGGTTTTGATGTTCCCGGTATTGCTCAAGTGCCACACCATCGGGACGTGAGAGTGGCCACAAAAGCAGAGCCGCTGAGTTTGCGCTGCAAAGTGGTCCCGCGCCTCCGCCTCCCGCATGATGTAGCTCCACTCCCCAGGCTCATTCAGCGAGGCGTGAACGAACTCGCTGCTCTCACTCAAAAACGTGAGCGGCAGGCTGGCCAGGTAGGCGCGTTGCGGGATCGAGAGTTTACGGCGCGCGAACTCGATCCCGCGCTGCGCCACGTCCCGCATTTCAGCCAAGTCTCCATCTCCCGCAGCCGATTCGTCTTGGTTGCCTTTGACGACCGGGCAACCGAGACCGCGAATTCGTTCCAGGCATTGCGCGGGATTCGCAGCATACCCGACGATGTCACCGAGACAAACGCGCTGGCGGACCGCGAAACCGTCCATATCGGCCAGCACGGCCTCCAACGCCTCCAGGTTCGCGTGGACATCGGAGAAAACCGCTAAAAGCGACTCGGACATGGCGTCCGATCCGAACCCACGGCGGAAGCGTCAACCATAGTGCGGCGGCTTTTGGGATTGAGCTTTCCCAATCCCACGACCCCAACCATCGTCCCGACGGTTCGCCCACACCATGCCCAACGACCTCGTTGAACCACACCTCGGACTCGCCCGCATGCTCGCTTACGAATACGCGAACATCCCCGGTGCGACCATGGATGAAGTCGCGGCGGAAGCAAACGCTGCGCTCGCGGCAGCCGCACGAGGATTCGACCCGCAGAAAGGGCAATTCACCGCCTATGCCGGACGCGCGATGCGCAACGCACTCAACAGCCTTTTCACGCGGCAGCTTCGCTATGTGAAGGTCCACGATTGCAGAACCGGCGAGCGCGGACTCGACCGGTTCCCCGGCTCGAGAGGACCACGCCGATCCCGGTGCCGATGTGCCCCAGGCTGCGCGGGCTGCGGAATCGTGCCGGATCCTGGAAGATGGGCTCGCGGAACTTTCGCCACGTTCCCGACTGATCGTCGTGCGACTTCGAGAGGGAAAGAGCTGCAGCGACATTGGAGCGGAGTTGGAAGTCTCCATCGAACAACCATTGCATTCGCCATTGAGCGGCGCGCGGGCGTGCGCTACATCGTCCGCCCCTATGGCTTTCCTCAACGACAACTATCTCAAGCTCAAAGCAGGCT
>JAYWEB010000375.1:0-3232 GCA_043779575.1 Chthoniobacter sp.
CGTGAACTGAATGCGCTGGAAGCCCGTGTGGATGCAGCTCGCCAGCGTTTTCACCGCCAGCGTTTTGGCCAAACCGGGCACGCCTTCGAGCAGGATGTGCCCATTGGTCAGCAGCCCGGTGAGCAGCCCATCGACGAGATATTTCTGCCCCACGAGCACGCGCCCGATTTCCTCCTGCAGCGGCTTGATCCACTGGCTGGCTTCTTTGACTTGCTCGGTGATTTCCTGGGTTGTGGACATGGGGGCGAATCAGACCGTCCGCGGGCGGGGTTGTTCAAGCGTGGAGTTCGGGGTCTCCGGCGGCGGCGAGGAGGTGAAACCTTTTGCTTCGCCGTGCGGCCACCCGCACACCCTCGCCATGACGCCCGCGCGCTACTGATGAAAAAGCACCCCGATGGCGAGAAACCGCTCCTTTGGTTTCCCTTCGCGAGCCGGAAGCACCCGGGCGAGGGCATCGGCTCTGCGCTATGCACCTCGCGCGAACCAACGCTTCACGCGGGTCTGCAAGTCGTTGATGTCCTCCGCGCGCAGGAATGCGAGGTAGGTCATCATCATCGACAAAGAAAACAGCTCGATATCACGCGCGAACACCGAGATGCCCGCGTGTAGGGAGAAGCCCAGCAACGCGCCCCGCCAGCGCGTCTTCTTCACCCAGAGCAGGATGGGTATCGCCGCCTCCGCGACCTGCGTCGCGTAGGTCGCGAGTGCCAGCAGGGTTCCGAATTCGAGCACCCATGGCCCGGGCCAGCGGGCGTGATGGGAGAGGAGGAAGTAACTCATGAAGTCGCCGTTGCTCCAGAAATTGGGATCCTCCTTCGTGAGCCTCGAGAGCACTGCCTGCCAGTAAATCACGAGCACCTGGAGGCGCATGAGCACCAGGCCGTGAGCCGAGACCAGCGCCGGAAGCACTTTCCCGCCTCCCCGCAGCAGCGCCGGGAGCGTCCAGCATTTCCCGAGCGGACTCACCAGTATGAGGAGGGAAAAAGCCTGCAACACCAAGTCCCAGCCGGTGGAGGCAAGGGGCGCGCGCGCGATGTAGGAGATCTGCCAGACGAGCGCCCAGAACGCGGCGAGCCGCGCGGCGATCCCTGTGAGCAACATCACGAGTGCGAGCGCTGTCGCGATCATGCACCACGTCACCGCCGCCTCGCTTCGCGCGAAGGCGAAGATGGAGAAGTACACGGGATTCCCCTGTGCCCGCGCGGCCTCCGGGTCGATCATTCCGGCATCGGAAAAGAAGACCAGCCGGTCCGGCCAGAGGAAGATCAGATTCAACAGTGCGACCATCGCGAAGCCCATGCGTATCGCCGCGTAGATGCGCTCGTCTTCCCGCCGAAAAAACAGGTGCGCCGGGAAACGGAGCCAGTCTGCAAGCGGCGGCATCGGAGCGGCTACGGGGAGATTCCGCCGGGGTTTGCCACGTCAAAGGAGCGCGTGCCTGGCACATACAGCCCGCCGTCCCGCCGGCTAAGGACCAAAGCCCTCGTCCATTCCACGTCCACCACCAGTTCCCAATGGCCGGGGATCGCACCTCCGTGCCGGGCTCTCACCCCATCCTCCGCCTGGCGCAGATAAGCCTCAAAAAACGAGGGTCGCTGCACATTCAGCAGCAGGAAAAAAAACAGATTGTAATAGCGCGCCTTTTCCGGCCGCGGATACGCCGTGAAGCCCGGCAGCACGCACCCGAGCGTCGTCCGGCCACCCTGCCCATCGGTCACGACGATCCTCGGATCGAGGTCATGGTGATCGGGGATCGTTTCGAACAGGTTCCATTTCTGAGGTCCGCTGACGAATAGCTTGTAGAGGTTTAGCGCCGCATTTCCTTTCTCCTCCGGAAGCTTTTTCCGCGGCGCGATCGACGCGATCAGAAACACCGCGTGCCAGCAGCAAAACGCGAGCAGCAGCGCGGCCCCCACCCTTCTCCTCACCGGCAAAGCGCCGTCCTGCGCCGTGTTTGCAGAAGCGCCACCGCTCATCGGACGCAGCCGTCGGGGCGTCCAGGGTGGATTGCCGTCACGGAGAAATTCATGCCCGCGAGAATATCCGCCACCACCACCGGTGAAAGCGCGTTTTTCCGACAGCACCGATCTCGCGACCACCTCGATCCTCGTTCGGTTGCTCACCCGCCCGCCACCGCAACGGAGTTTCGCCGGAGGCAGCCGTTCCCAAAGCGCTGCGCTAACTTTGGGAACGAGCGGGGAAACACCATCACCACACGATGCTGGGCGCGGCGCGGAACTTCTGCTCCGGTCGCGCCATGAAACTCGCCGCCCTCCTTGCCCTCCTGCTGCCCGTCGGCCTTTGCGCGGAGGACGACGGCTTCGTGCCGATCTTCGACGGCCAGACGCTCGACGGGTGGGTGAACGTAAACTGCGAGCCGGCGACCTGGACCGTGGTGGACGGCATGATCCACTGCGACGGCCAGCCCACCGGCGCGCTGCGCACCCCGCGGCAGTACGAAAATTTCATCCTCGAACTCGAGTGGCGGCATCTCAAACCGGCGGGCAATGCCGGCATCTTCATCTGGGCCAGCCCGCAGGCCGCGCCCGGCGTCCCTTTTCTCCGCTCCATCGAGGTGCAGGTGCTCGACCACGGCTACGGCAATACCGGCGACTACACCACGCACGGCGACGTCTTCGCCATCCACGGCGACTCGATGAAGCCGTTTCCGCCGAGCAAAGGCATGCGCAGTTTCCCCACCGAGCGCCGGAGCCGCCCCGCGCCCGAATGGAACCACTACCGCATCACCTGCCAGGACGGCACCATCCGCCTCGCGGTCAATGGCAAGGAAGTCAGCGGCGGCAGCGAGTGCGGCTGGCGCAAAGGTTACATCGGGCTGGAAAGCGAGGGCAGCCCGGTGGATTGGCGCAACCTGCGGATCAAGGAACTGCCTGCCAGCGGCGCCACGCCCGCGCAGTCCGCCCCGGTGGAGGAGCATCTCTACGACGGCCGCACCCTGCGCGGGTGGAAAGAGGTCGCGGGTTGGAAAGCGGGCGACTGGCGACTGCAGGCGGAGGCCGGCGCCGCGCCGCTGCGGAGCGAAAAGGCGCTCGCCGACTTCGAGCTGCACCTCGACTGGTCCTGGGACGCCGATCCCTCCACGACCGTGCCCCCGCTGATCCTGCGCGGCGGCGACGACGGGGAAATCCGGCTGCCCGAGCTACCCGCCGCGAAAGCCAAAGACTGGAACCGGCTCAGCGCCACGCGCCGCGGCACCAGGCTCACGCTCACG
>JAYWEB010000376.1:0-7983 GCA_043779575.1 Chthoniobacter sp.
TCGCAAAACGCCCATCGCCCGCGAATCCTTTGCCAGCCTTGTTCTCAAAGTATCGGGCCGGCGAGATTTGAACTCGCGACCTCTTGAACCCCATTCAAGACTCCTGCGCCTTTCAGTTCGCAAAAATAGGGGGACGTCCCCCCCTTTTTTTGTTGCGTCTCGAAATCCGAGAACCCGAAAAAAGTAAACCGAATAAGTAACCCGCCGCAAAAAAAAGGGAGTATTTCAGACCGATTGCGACCTCGCAGAACCGTCCGCAAAATCATTTTTATAGAGGCCGTAGCGGTTCGGGCCAGTCCTGTCCAAATGAGTCCAATCCGCACTGTCGAATTTCAAGACCGCATGTAGCGGCGGTTTCTGCCCAAAAAAGGCAATCAGGCTCACATCTTGATCGTATTGGGACACTATTTGTGGGACAACAGAGGCAGGCAGCCAACTTCCCAAGCAGCATACGAGGGTTCGATTCCCTTCACCCGCTCCACCCCCCCAACGAGGTTTCCTCAGAGCTGTCGCTTTGCGGCACCTCGCTGAAGATCTTCGTTTTCCATATCGCCCGGTGCCATGCGGTCTGCCAGCATCCGCGGGATGTCGAAACAGCGCGTCCTCCTTCTTTCCGTCAGCGCGGGCACCGGCCACGTCCGCGCGGCGCAGGCCCTGGAAAAAGAGTTCGCGCGCGACGGGCGCGTGGCGGCGGTGCGCAATGAGGACGCGCTGAAGTTCACGAACAAGCTGTTCCGCGACGCCTACTCGAAGCTCTACCTGCAGCTCGTGCGGAGCGCGCCGGACGTGCTCGGCTGGGCTTACCGCGCGAGCGACGAGCCGTGGAAAAACGACAAGCTGCGCCTGCAGTTCGAGCGGCTGAACACGCGCCCGCTCGTGAAAATGATCCGCGCTTTCAACCCGCAGATCACCGTCTGCACGCACTTCACCCCGGCGGGAATCATCGCGCACCTGATCGCCCGCGGGGAGCTGGATACGCGACTGGCCATCGCCGTCACGGATTTCGACTGCCACGCGATGTGGCTCTCGCGCGTCTTTCACCGCTACTTCGTCGCGCTGGATGAAACCAAGGCGCATCTCGAAGCCCTCGGCCTGCCACCCGAGCGCATCACCGTTTCCGGCATCCCGATCGATCCCGTTTTCGCCGAGCCCGTGGACCGGCCCGCCGTGCGCGCGCGCTACGGGCTGCACCCGGAGAAAACCACGCTGCTGCTCTCCGCCGGCGCGCTCGGCGTGGGGCCGACCGAGCTGATCGTCGAGCGCCTGAAGCAGCTCCGGCACGACGCGCAGACCATCGTCATCTGCGGAAAAAACGAGGAAGTGCAAGCGCGCGTCGCCGCCGCCGTCGGTGCGGAAACGGCGCGCTTCCGCATCCTCGGCTACACCGACCGGATGCACGAGCTGATGCACATCAGCGATCTTTTCATCGGCAAACCGGGCGGGCTGACGACGAGTGAGGCGCTGGCCTGCGGGCTGCCGATGGCCGTCTTCTCGCCGATCCCCGGCCAGGAGGAGCGCAACTCCGACCATCTCCTCGAAGAAGGCGCCGGCCTCCGCTGCAATGAACTGACCACCCTCCCCTTCAAGCTCGACCGCCTGCTCGCCGACCCCGTCCGCCTCGCCGCCATGCGCCGAGCCGCAGCGGCCATGGGTCGCCCGCACGCGGCGCGCACCATCGTCGAGACGCTCCTCGCCTCCCGCCTCCCGCCGCTCACCCTCACTCCGGAATCCTGACCGTGCCGGGCAAAAGCCAATTCGTGGAATCCCTGGCCGAGCAGCGAATGCTGTGCGTCTGGGCGCGGAAAGGCGGCGCGGCAACGGCGCGTGCCGCGCAGAAAAAGGGGAGCAAGGCACGTCGGCGAAGTTGAGCCGGGCCGCCGACGTCCGTGGTTGTCAGACCTCCGATTTTCTCCGAAACTGCGCCATGCCGAAATCCACCAAACCTCCCAAAACCGACAGTTCCTCCACCTGCTGCGGAGATTGGAAAAAGGCCGTCGAAGACCTCGGCGGACGCGCGCAGGAGTTTGCGCGCAACGAGCCGGCGCAGGCCGTCGGGTTCGCGTTCCTCGCCGGGCTCGTCCTCACTTTGCTGCCTGTCGGGCGGCTCCTCTCCGTGCTGATCCGCCTGGCCTTTGCGCTGGTGCGCCCGGCGCTGCTCATCCTCGGCGCGGTCAAACTGTGCGAGGAATTCGATAAACGAAACAACCCGTGAGCCGACCGGCTCCGTATCCTCCACTGCCATGAATACCGACCTCGCCAAAGAACGCGCCCAGGATCTCCTCCGCGAAACCGACAACGCCATCCGCGCCAACCCGATTCCCGCGGTCCTCACCGCCCTCGGCGTGGGGTTTGCCCTCGGCCTCGCGACCCGCCTGCTGGACCTCCCGGAGCGCAAATCCGAGCCGCTGCGCGACGCGCTCGACGATCTCCGCGCGCTGCTTTCGACCAGCGCCAAACGCGGCCAGCGCGCCTACGCGGATTCCGCCGAATCCGTGCGCGACGCCGTGGAGCATGCAGTGGAATCCGCCCGCGAATTGGACATCGATCCCGTGGCAAAGTGGTGGAAGCGGTTGTGGTCGTGAGCCACCGGAAATCCCGGCAGTCTTTTACTCCACAAACTCCAACTCGACCGGCGCGGGGATGAGCTGGGCGGCGTGGGCCTGGGCGAGGAATTCGCGGATCGCGCGGCGGCCGGCGTCGCCGTAGTCGAGGGTCGTCTCGTTCACATACATGCCGATGAATTGGTCGGCGAGCGCCGTGTCCAGGCCGCGCGCGAGCGGCATGGCGTGCGCGACTCCGGCGGCGCGGTGTTCGAGGCCGTAGCGGATGCTTTCGTGGAGGATCGCGTTGATCGCGCTGCGGTCGGCGGGCGCGATGTCTTTGCGGATGACGTTGCCGCCGAGCGGAAGCGGGAGGCCGGTCTTGATCTTCCACCAGACGCCGAGGTCGAGGATGAGTTCGAGCTGTTCGGCGCGGTAGGTGAGCTGGCCTTCGTGGATGATGAGCCCCACATCGGCGCGCCCGCTTTTCACGGCGGCGAAAATCTCGTCGAAGGGGACGACGACGGTTTCGCACGCGCCGATGGCGAGCTGGAGCGCGAGCCAGGCGCTGGTCATTTTGCCGGGGATGGCGATGCGCTTTCCGCGGAGCCAGTCGCGCACTTCGCCGAAGCGCGGATTTTCGGCGAGGCCGGTGCGGTTCGGGGCGACGAGCATCGGGCCGTAGCCGTCGCCCATGCTCGCGCCGCAGGGCAGCAGCGCATACTTATCGAGCACGTGGGCGTAGGCGTGGATGGAGATGGCGGAGATGTGCAGTTCGCCGCGGGTGGCGCGCTCGTTCAGCGTCTGGATGTCCTGGAGGATGTGCTGAAAGCGCCAGCCGTGGGTGTCGATTTTGCCTTCCGCGAGGGCGTAAAACATGAAGGCGTCATCCGGGTCGGGCGAGTGGCCGAGGGTGAGGAGCTTGGGATCGGGCATGGGAAAAGGGCGTGACTTTTAGAAGGCTGGATCGGGAGTAGAAGACGGGGATTTTTTGACCACGGATTTCGCGGACTACACGGATTTTCAAGAATCAGAATCCGTGTAATCCGTGGTCAAAAGCCTTTCTCTTGCGAGTTCGGCGACCCTTTGGAATTACGCAGCGGGCGGGGTTTTCGACGCGGTCATTTTCATCGCGGCAAAGTAGAGCAGGCAGACCAGCAGCACGGCGGCCACGATGTAGAGCGATTCGTGCTTCACGGCTTTCACGAGTTCGTTCGCATCGAGCGGATTTTTTCCCTCCGCGCTCAAGCGCGTTCCAACCTTCCCGCCCAACCAGGCCAGCACCGAGCACCAAATGGCCGCGCCGACCGTGGTGAGAATGCTGAATTTCAAAAAGCCCATGCGGATGATGCCGGCGGGGATGGAAATGAGATGCCGGAGGACCGGCAGCAGCCGCGCGAAGAAGATGCCGCCCGCCTCGTAGCGGTGCATGAAACGCTCGGCGCGCGCGAGTTTGTCCGGCGGGATGAAGAAATACCTACCCCACTTTTCCACCACCGGCCGCCCCACCGCGAGGGCCACCCAGTAGGTGATGGCCGACCCGAGCCATGAACCAAATGTGCCGGCGAGGATCACGCCGAGGATGGACATTTTTCCCGTCGAGGCCGCCAGAATCGCTGCCGGCGGAATGACGATCTCGCTCGGCACGGGGAAGATCGAGCTTTCCATCGCCATGAGGATGACGACTCCGGGATAGCCCCAGTTTTCGACCCAGCCGAGGTAGATCGGGACGAGGCTGTGGAGCCATTCAGTGAGTTGGTGCAACATGCGCGCGAGGTCTAGCGGCGCGCTGCGGAGAGGGCAAACGCCAAATGCCATCGGCGGCAGCGGCGCGCTGCGGGCAGCCGCCCGGCGTGGACTACGACTGAATCCAGCGGATGAGCAACACTATGACCACGCCGCCCGCGGCCAATTCGAGGGCGGTCTGGAGGCCGATCGAGTGGAGATCGACTTTCGGGCGGTGAAAATGGGGGAGCTTCATATTGCCCCGATTCCAAGCATCGCCCGTGCCCCGTCGAGCAGGCGGGCGTTACAAAATTTCCGCTTCGTCCGGGAACCCGGAATCCTGCCGGATCGAGTCGAGCCGACGGCGCATGCCGCGGGCGGATTCGGGTCGATTCACCGCGCGGACGATCACCCCCACGAGCACCGGCAGCGCGAGCAGCGCACCCACGGAAATCATCGTGGTGGCCGTGGTTTTCTGCGCCGGGCGGCCGAGCTTGCCCGCGATGAGCAGGCCGATGCCGCAGCCGACGGCCGTCTGGGTGACCGCAAGGAGGCTAGTCTGGAGGGGTGAGGAGGGTTTCGGCATACGCGGGGAATATGCAGGGATGGTGCCAAAAGGAAACTCGAAAGACGCCGCGGCGCGCGAAGCCCTTGGCCCCGCCGCGCCTTTCGTGCAAGGTCCGCGCTCACCGTGCATCGCCCCGCCTTTCATCTCACCCTCATCGTCCTCGCCGCCGCCCTCCTCGCGGGCTGCGGACGCGCGCCGGATCGCGCCGAGCTGGTCCTCATCAACGGGGCGGAGCCCGAGCTTTTCGACCCGCCGCTCATCACCGCGCAGGCCACGAGCCGCATCAGCTACGCGCTCTTCGAGGGACTCACCAGCTTCGACAGCAAGGGCGTGCCGCAGCCGGGCGTGGCCGAACGCTGGGAGATTTCGCCCGACGGATTGCACTACACTTTTCATCTCCGGCACGAGGCGCGCTGGAGCAACGGCGACCCGGTGACGGCGGAGGATTTCCTCTACTCCTGGCGGCGCACCCTGCTCCCGGCCACGGCCTCCGAGTATTCCTACCAGCTCTACTACATCCGCGGCGCGAAGGATTTCGGCGAGGGCCGGAGCAAGGATTTCGCCACCGTCGGCGTGCGCGCGCCGGACCCGCACACCGTCGAGATCACGCTCGAAAATCCGACGCCGTTCTTCCTCGATCTCTGCGGCTTTTCCACGCTGCTCCCGGTGCATCGCGCCACGGTGGAAAAACATTCCGACTGGGCGAGCAAGCCGGCGCACTTCACCGGCAACGGCGCTTTTCTGCTCAAGGAATGGCGGCCCTTCGACCGCGTGCGGCTGGTGAAAAATCCGCGCTACTGGAACGCCGCCGCCGTCGCGCTGAACAGCGTGGACGTGATCCCCGCGCCGCGCCCGCACACCGCTTTCAATTTCTACGCGACGGGCCTCGCCGACCTGATGATGGACAAGGGCCTCGCGCCCACGCCGCTGCTCGGGGAGTTGAAAAAGCGACCCGATTTCCACGCCGCGCCCTTCCTCGGCAACTACTTCTTTCGCTTCAACATCACGCGCAAACCGTTCGACGACCCGCGCGTGCGCAAGGCGTTCTGCCTCGTGGTGGACAAGTCGTATCTCGTCGAGCGCATCACCCGCGCGGGCGAGCGCCCGGCCACGAGCTTCGTGCCGCCGGGCGCGGGCACCGGCTACGAGCCGCCGCCGTCGCCCGAGCGCAATGTCGCCGAGGCCCGCCGGCTGCTCGCCGAGGCCGGCTTCCCGGAGGGCCGCGGCTTTCCCGTGCGCTACTATCTCTACCGCGCCGACTCCGATCTCGACCGCGACATCGCCGTGGAGCTGCAGAGCACCCTGCGCCGCGAACTCGGCGTGACCATCCAGCTCGCGCAGCAGGAATACACCGTCTATCTCAACTCGCAGAGCCAGCTCGACTACGACCTCTCCCGCTCCACCTGGGTCGGCGATTACAACGACCCGAACACCTTCCTCGACATGTTCGTGACCGGCGGCGGCAACAACCGCACCGGCTGGAGCAGCAAGCACTACGACGAACTCATCGCCGCCGCCGCGCGCGAAGTGGACGGAAAAAAACGCTACGATATTTTCCGTGAGGCCGAGCGCATCCTCATCACGGAAGACCCGCCGATCTGCCCGCTCTATTACTTCGTCGGCATCCAGCTCTACGATTCCGAGCGGCTCGGCGGCATCGAGCCCAACCTCCTCGACGAGCATCCGATCAAGGATATCCACTGGAAAAAACCGCGCTGATGGAGCGCCTCGTGTACTGGCTTTATCGCGCCGGGGCCGGGGCTCTGGGAGCCCTGCCGCTCGCCGTCAGCTATTGGTTTGGCTTTGGCCTCGGCGGGCTCGCCTACTACCTCGCCCCCGGCTACCGGCGTCTCACCCTGCGCAATCTCCGCATCGCTTTTGGCCGCGAGAAATCGGCCGGGGAATTGCGCTCCATCGCGCGGAAACACTGCGCCACGCTCGGGGCCAATATTTTCTCCGGCCTCAAACTCGCGCGGATGCCGGGCGAGGAAATCCTCCGGCATGTGACCGTCGAGGGGCTGGAAAAACTCCCGCCCGAGCTGCTCGCCCGCGGCGGTTTCATCGTGGCCATGAGCCACTTTGGAAACTGGGAGCTGCTCGCCCAGATTTTCCCGCTGCTTTTCCGCTGCCGGGGCGGCACCACTTTCCAGGCTATCGGAAATCGCCACATCGATGCCGATTTCCGGCGCGCGCGCGCCCGGCTGGGAATCGAGCTTTTCGACAAAAAAGACGGCTTCGCAAAAGTCATCAAACACCTGCGCGCGGGCGGCGTCGTCGGCTCCATGGGCGATCAGCACGCTGGCGACAGCGGACTCTGGTGTCCATTTTTCGGCCGCCTCGCCTCGACCTCGCCGCTCCTCGCCCATCTGGCTTTGCGGACGCAGAGCCCCATCATTTCCCTGGCCGTCTTCACCGAGGGGAGCAGCCACTGGCGGCTCGTCATCCACGGGCCGCTCGACCTCGGGAGCGGCGACGCTGCGACCATCACCATGCGGCTCAACGACCTCATCGAGAGCCACGTCCGCCAGCAACCCTTCGATTGGTTCTGGGTTCACAACCGCTGGAAGACACCCGCGCCGAAATTCCTCCTCGCCACCTACAAGCGCGGCCTCGCGCTGCCGCCGGGCGGAGCCGCGGCCCTCCAGCCCTTCCCCATCCTCATCCGCGCCGGCAACTGGCTCGGCGACGCCGTGATGAGCGTGCCCGCCGTGCGCGCGATTAAGCGCGGCCGCCCCGACGCCCGCGTGAGCGTGCTGACGCCGGCGAAGCTCGCCGACTTTTGGCAAAGCGTGGCCGAGGTGGACGAGGTCATCGCCATCGAGTCCGGCGAGAGCGTCTTCGCCGTCGCGAAAAAACTGCGCGTCCGCGATTTCGCCGCCGCGATCATTTTCCCCAACTCCCTCCGTACCGCGCTTGAACCGTGGCTCGCCGGCATCCCCCGCCGCGTCGGCACGCCCGGCCACCGCCGCCGCTGGCTGCTCAACCAGATCTTCGAGCCGAAGAAAAAAAAGAAGCTCACCGAGCGCCCGCGCCACCAGGTCCACGACTACCTCGCACTCGCGGAATTCGTCGGCGCGGACATTGACGGGGCGCTCACTCCCGCCGCCTCGCTGCGCTCGCCCCGGACGGCACGGAGTGCCGTCCCTACCG
>JAYWEB010000377.1:0-3226 GCA_043779575.1 Chthoniobacter sp.
GGACGGCACGAAGGTGGACGTGGCCTTTTCGATCTCCGAGGGCGAGCAGTACCATGTGGGCAAGGTGAACTACGTGGGCGCGAAGGTTTTCCCGCTGGAAGAGATCACGCGGGGCGCGAAATTGCGGACGGGCGAGGTTTACTCGCCGCAGAGTGTGCGGGCGGATGTGAAGTCGATCCAGGATCTCTATGGGACGCGCGGCTACATCGACTTCCAGGCCGGGGCGAACACCGCGCCGGCGGCGGGCAAGACCATCGACGTGACTTTCAACATGGAGGAGGGCGTGCAGAGCTACCTCGAACACATCAACATTTCCGGCAACACCCGGACCAAGGACAAGGTCATCCGCCGCGAGCTGCCGCTGACGCCGGGCGAGGTTTTCAACACCGTGCGGGTGGACGCGGGCAAGCAGCGGCTGATGAATCTGAATTACTTCTCGAAGGTGGACACCTATCCGGCGGATACGCTGGTGCCGGGGCGCAAGGACTTGAACGTGCTCGTGGAGGAGAAGCGCACGGGGTCGTTTAACTTCGGCGCGGGCTTCAGCTCGATCGACAATCTGCTCGGCTTCGCGGAAATCACGCAGGGCAATTTCGACATCACGCGCTGGCCGTATTTCACGGGCGGCGGGCAGAAATTCCGCATGCGGGTCCAGTACGGCACGCGCCGCAAGGACTTCGTGCTGTCGCTCACCGAGCCGTATTTCATGGACCGCGAAATCTCGGTCGGCGGCGAACTTTTCTACCGCGAGGCTTCGTTCGTCTCGGACGTGTACGATGAGCGCCGGTTCGGTTTCGAGATCAACGCCCGCAAGCGCCTCGGGGAGTTTCTCACCGGGCGCGTGAGCTACACGCTGCAGGACATCAGCGTGCAAAACGTCTCGATCGACGCCTCGCAAACCATCAAGGACGAGGCCGGCAGCCGCGTGCAGAGCAAGCTCTCCGCGGGCCTCACCCACGACACGCGCGACTCCGTGTTTCTCACGCGCCGCGGGCACCGCGTGGACCTCGCGGTCTATGGCGCGGGCGGCTTCCTCGGCGGCACGACCGACATCTACGGGTTCGACCTCGAAGGCTCGCAGTATTTCCATCTGCCCTACGATGCCATCCTCACCCTCAACGGCGAAATCGCCGGCGTGAACACCTGGGCGGGCGGCGACCGCGTGCCAATCTTCGACCGCCTCTTCCTCGGCGGCGCGAACAACCTGCGCGGCTTCAAATTCCGCGACGTGGGTCCGAAGGACGAAAACGGCGAGCCCGTCGGCGGCAAGGCGCTCTGGCGGATCACCGCGGAGATGACCGCCCCGGTCGTGGACAAAGTGCGCGCGGCGATTTTCTACGACATCGGCTCGGTGGGCTCAAGCGCCTACGACTACAGCGGCTCGGTGAACAGCGACGTGGGCGTGGGTGTCCGCCTCGACCTCCCGATCGGCCCGGTCCGCATCGACTACGGCTTTCCGCTGCAAACGGACGGCTTCACGAGCAAGAGCGGGCGCTTTAACTTCAACATCGGCTACCAATTTTGAACGAACCCGACGGTCCCGCGTCTCAGGCACTCCCATTTACCAAAAAACATCCCAACATGAAAAAACACCTCATCCTCACTCTGGTCGCCGCCGTGCTCAGCTCGGCTGCTGCTTCGGCGCAAAACATCAAGGTCGGCACCGTGGACATGAAGAAAGTCTTCGAGTCCTACTACAAAACCAAGGAAGCCGAAGCGAAGATCAACGAGTCTCGGAACAGCGCCAAGAAAGACCTCGAAGACCGGATGGACCTCGCGAAGAAGGTGCTCGATGAGATCAAAAAGATCGACGAGGAACTCCAGAAACCGGAACTCAGCAAGGAGAGCAAGGAGCAGAAGATCAAGGTGCGCAGCGAGAAGGCCGGCGAGTTGCAGGGCATGGACAAGGAGATCCGCGAGTTTCAGCAGCAGCGTGAGAAGCAGCTCCAGGAGCAGTCCGTGCGCATGCGCGCGGGCATCGTGGACGACATCAATAAGGTCGTCACCGAGCGCGTGAAGGCGGAGAGCTATGACATCGTCCTCGACAAATCCGGCCCGAGCCTGAACGGCGTGCCGATCGTCTTGTTCTCCCGCGAGAGCTATGAATTCACCGACGCCGTCGTGACCGCGCTGAACAAGAGCAAAGGCAAGGAGCCCGCGTCCGAGCCGAAGACCGGCGGCGACAAGCCGAAGAAGGGCGCCACCCCGTAAAACATTTCGCCCGTGCCACCATTCACGGTGCAGGAACTGGCCGCCCTCGTGGGCGGCCAGTTTGCTTCTGAGGCCGACGGGGCTCGGGCGATCACCGGGGCCGCGGCACTCGCCGACGCCGGCGAGGGGCACTGCACCTTTTTTGGCAACGCCAAATACCTGCCGCAACTCAAAGCCTCGCGCGCCACCGCGGCCCTCGTGCCGCTGGACTTCAGTGAGACGATTTCCCCGGTCGCCATCCGCGTGGAAAATCCCTCCCTCGCCTTCGCCAGGGTGCTGGAGAAATTCGCCCCCGCGCCCATTCGTTTCGCCCCTGGCGTGCATCCCACCGCCGTCCTCGGGCGCGATGTCGTCCTCGGTGAAAACGTCTCCATTCAGCCGTTCGTCGTCATCGAGGACGGCGCGCGCATCGGGGCGAATACCGTGCTCGGTGCTCACGGCTACGTCGGCCACGGGGCCAGCATCGGTGCCGACTGCCAGCTCGCCCCCCGTGTCACCGTCGGTGCGCGGTGCGTGCTCGGGAGCCGCGTCATCATCCACAGCGGCACCGTGCTCGGCAGCGACGGCTTCGGCTTCGAAATCTCCGGCGGACGCCATGTGAAAATCCCCCAGACCGGCATCGTCCAGATCGACGACGACGTGGAAATCGGCGCGAACGTGACCATCGACCGCGCCCGCTTTGGCCGGACATGGATCCAGGAAGGCACGAAAATCGACAATCTCGTCCAGATCGCCCACAACGTTGTCGTCGGGAAACACTGCCTGATCGTCTCCCAGGCTGGCGTCTCCGGCAGCACCCGACTGGGCAATTATGTCACGCTGGCCGGCCAGGTCGGTGTCGTCGGCCACGTCGAAATCGGCGACCAAACCATCGTCGCCGCCCAGAGTGGAGTCAGCAAAAGCCTTGGGGCCAAGCAGGTTGTCTTCGGCTACCCGGCCATGCCCCTCCGCGAGGCCAAAGAGCAGCTCGCCCACATCGGCCGCCTCCCCAAGCTCTACGCGCGGGTCAAAAAAC
>JAYWEB010000378.1:0-7960 GCA_043779575.1 Chthoniobacter sp.
CGCGGAAGTTCTTGTCGGGATCGCTCAGGACAAACTCCGCGAGCGGAGGGGTGAAGCCATAGCGATCATCGAGCCGGGCGACGAGGTGATCCAGTGAGCCGGGCATCGGCACCGTGGCATAAGTCTTCATCGTCTCATCTTGGAAAGCGAGCGAGCGTCCGTCCGTCACGAATCTCCGCGTGCCCGCAGGGCTAGCGATCCGGGCGGTGAGCTGGCCGGGCCGGAGCACGCGCAGCTCGATCTTCGCTTTTTCGGTCGCGGTGACTCCGGGGAGCAGACCGGGATCCATCTCGCGCTCGGCGCTCAGGCTGAAGCTCCGGGCCGCGGCGATCTTCGCGGACATCTGCCGGAGCAGCGCATCACCGGTCGGCTCCGCGGTGACGCCGGGGAGTGGGAAAACGGCACAAGCCGTGAGCACCAAGAGAGGGAGGAGTTTGGAGATGGTCATAGGCTGGCCGCTCGGCGGGCGGTTTGGTTTGGGTTCATTTTTGGAAAAGAAGTGTCGCGGCGGTCACCCCGCATCATTTCGGAAAGAGCAGCGTGATGCCCGCCCGCAGGCCCCACTCGGGACCGCCGCCAGGACCGGTGACGACGTATTTCGCGCCGAGACCGAAGCTCACAGCCTGTGAGCCGAACTTGGCCACCTTGCTAAAGGAAACACTCAAGGGCACTGACCATTGGTTTGCGACCCAATCATAGGTCATCTCGGACTGGAGGCCGATAGACTTGCCTTTGCCGGGTCGGTAACTCACGAATGGGTTGAAAAAAGTAGCACTCACGTCGGCCCGGCTGTCGTTGCCGGCATAAGACCAGATGTGATTCGCCAGCGCGCCATAGGTCCAATGCCCGGATTGCCTGAGCATGACCGCCGTCGGCCCCGCGCCCCATTTCTCCGTCCCGAGCAGGTCATTGGTGGCACTGGGATAAAGGAACACCGGCCCCACGCCGGCGATCCAGCCGCCGGGCAGCGGCTTGCGCGGGGCGAAAAAGAAGCTCTGCACGATGTCGCTGAGTCCGTCTTGCACATGACCAGGCGCACCGGCGGTGGCCTTGTCGTAAGCGCGGCGGAGATCGCGTTTCTGCGCGCCGGTCACTTTCACGGGAACGCGGTCGAGGAGCTGCTCGAAAGTGGGCGCGCGGCCTTTGAAGACATCCTCCTGATGCACATAGGGAATGATCGTGCGGGTGATGAGATTCCACTCTTCGTTCAACTCGAACGGGATCACCGGCTGCACATTGAGCGTGTAGCGCCAGCCGTCGTGCGCGCCGATGCCGAAGTCGAAATTATTCTGCAGCGGCAGGCTGATCATACTCGCCACCGGGTTGGCGATTTTCTTCGCCAGCTCGTCGGCGTTTTCCGCAGCGTGCAGGGGCATGGTGAAAACCAGCGCGAACGCGAGCACGACGAGGGAGGTTCTGTTGGTCTTCAGGTTCATGAGATTGGTTGCAATGGGTGGTCGAAGCGCGGTGCCGTCGGTCAGTGGGCTCGATCCCATTCTACTCCAGCGCGTTCTTGACGACCGTAATCGTCCTTCACGAGCAGCAGGTCGGCGAGCGCGATCATTTTCATTTCCTTATGGGCTCCTGTTTGAGTCAGGCGGGCGGGCGCGTGGAATGGCTGCGCTTATTTCTTTGGCTCTTCAAACTTGGTGTCGAGCGACGCGGCGTTTCAGTAGTGGGAAGTGTTCGGGCTTTGTTGGCTTGGATGCTTTGCCGGTTCACTCGGGTTTCTTCAAAAGCTCCAGCAACACCGCCGCGTTCGCCTTCACGCCTGCGGCGATGGCGGGCAGCTCGACTTGGAATTTGGGATGATGGTTCATGTAGGCAGGCATAGTGCCCTTCTCCAAAAAGCCTTTTGCCACATCGGGCTTCGCCACGCCGACTTCCATGTGCAGGAGTTTCACCCCTTTGATCGGATCGCCGAGCATTTGGAAATCCTCGGAGCCCATCTGCATGGGGAGGCTGGGATACACGTTGGCTTTGCCGAGAGCCTGCTCGAGCACGGGCCGCATCTGCGCGACGAGCGCGTCGTCGTTGATCACGGGCGTGATGCTGGAGGTGCTCTCGTATTCCGGCATCCGGTCGGCGGGCATGCCATTGCCGACAGCGATGGCGTCGGTCATCTGCTTCACCATTGCGATGATCTGATCGCGCGCGGCTTTGCTATACCAGCGGATGCTCAGACGCATCGTCGCGCTGTCGGGGATGATGTTGCCCACGGTGCCGGATTGAAACGCGCCGACGGTCAGCACCACCGGCTCGGTTTGATCGATGCGGCGGCTGACGATGGTCTGATAAGCCATGATCGCCTGCGCTCCCATCACGATGGGGTCTTTCGAGGCGTGCGGTGTGGAGCCGTGACCGCCGATGCCTTTGATGGTCACATTCAATCCATCTGCGCCCGCCATGCGACGGCCCTGACCGAGACCGACCGCGCCCGCAGGCCAGACGGGATTCGTGTGCGAGGCAAACACGACCGATGGCTCGGGGATCTTCGGATACAAACCATCCTTCACCATGCCCTCCGCGCCGTTGTAGGCCTCCTCCGCGGGCTGGCCGAGAAGGATGAGTGTGCCGGACCAGTTCGCCTTCTGCTCCGCCATCACTTTCGCCACGCCGATCAGCCACGTCACATGCGCATCATGGCCGCAGGCGTGAGTGATGGCGGATGAATCTCCGCGTTGCTGAACCACTGCTTCAGCTTCAGCAGGTCGGCGTTCTGGTTCTTGTTTTGCGCGGGCATAAAGAGGAAGTCCGCGCCCCAGGCGAGCTTCACGCCGAGCAGTTCGGCCCTTCGACGGCTTGCCGAAGAACCGGCGCGACTTCTCATCCGGCGTGCGCGAGTCGCCATGGCCGGAAGTCTGCGAGACCATCGCGCCGCTCGGGTAAAATGCGAGGGCCGACGCCCTTGCCCTAGTCGATGTTTTTCTTCAGCTCAAACACCGGTCCGCCCATGTCGCGCGCTGCGGTGAACCTGCGCAGCAACATCAGCTCCGCCTCCTTGGCCGCGCGCTCGTGCATGGCTTCGGGGCTGCCGTCGGGGGCGAGCATCTTGCGCTTGGCTGCTCGCGCGCATAAGGAGATGAACGTGATTGTCGATCAGCCCCGGCATCAGCGTCGGGCCCGCGCCGTCGATGGTCTTCGTGTCGCCGCGCAGGTCCGTCGGGATCGGCTGCGCGGAGATTTTCTCGATCACATTCCCGCGCACCAAGACGTTCATCGGCGCGGCGCTCTGGCCATCGAAGATGCGGACATTTTGGAATAGCGTGACGGCGTTCTGCGCGTGAGCGGTCACGGAGAAAGAGAGCGCGGCGACGACTGCGGTGAGCGTGTTTTGAAAGCGATTCACGATGGTTGGAAAGGGACCGGCAGATGATGGAGCACGACGCGCGCGCAATCGCCGCAACCATAAATCCAAACCAGCGTTCGCAACTTCAGTGCCGGACGCAAAACTTCCGCCGCGCGCGCTGCTCCCTGCGTCACCACCACATTCACCGGCGTGCTCAACTGGCCCTCCCTGGTTTCGTTCACACCCGCCAGCGCCACCTTCACCGGCTCCACATCCACCGAGCGTTCAGCCACATCTGAGGGTAGCGCCTATTTCACGTCTCATCTCGAGCGATTTACCCCATGTTTTCATTGCCCGAGGCAATCCGGATGCCCCCCCAGAAAAGTAACCCGAATAAGTAACCTGCCGCGAAAAAATGGGACTATTTCTGACTAGTTGCGACCCGCCAGCCTCGCTTGCAAATCCATTCCCGCAGAGTCCGCCGCAGGTGGGGCCGCTCCTGACCAAATGGGGCCAAAACTCCCCATCGAATTTCAAGCCCGGCGCATTAGCGCATTAGACCACTCTGCCACCCCTCCAGATGACTATTTCGAGGAACTCATGCTGATTTTCGGGAGCGCGGCGGACGCGGCCCACCCGACCGATGGGAGGTTCTACTACGACTTCGCCAGCGTCAACGGCAAGCAGTTTGGGGAGGGCGTGGGTGTGTGATTAAAAGTGGTGCGGAACGCAACACCCGCGTTTTGTCCCTCCGGGACCGGGTCACAGGCATCCTTCGCTGCACCACTTTTAATCACACCCGGCTCCAAGGTGCGGAAGTTACGGCAGGAAAAGATCATCGCTATCGTCCCGCACTTTCTCCCGCCCCAGTGAGGCCGCAGCCCCCAATCATGAAAACCACGTCGCGCTTTGTGATCGTTCTCGGCAGCCTTGTGCTGTTGGGCGTTCTCGGCGGGTGGTGGGAGCGCGGCACGCCGACGGGTGGGGAGACTGCTCCGGCGAAAGGGCCGACGGCGCGAGAGGGGTACTCGGTGGAAAGGGCGTGCGCCGCTACCGCGGTCGCGCGGGATCGAGCGATGCTCCCCGGCGTTGGCGGGCCGGTAGCGTTTGCGCAGTTCAATGACTGGTCGGCGCGCTACCTCGCGGCGGCGCGCGGCGCGCGCCGGGATTTGCTCGCGGAAGGCCAGGCGCTGGCCACCGCGCGGCGCGGCGTGCTCGCGCAGGGTGGGCAGCCGGTGGCGAATGTCCGCGTCCACAACGGTCTCACGGGACGAGCTATCGCGGCAGCTACGTCCCGGCCCGCAGCACTCCATCGCTCAGAATCTTCGCGCGCAGGCCGCCGCCGCCTTTCAGCCACGCCTCCGCGCCGGGATGAAACGCCGCGTCCATCCAGGAGCAGGGCGCACATTCCCCCGTGCCGAAAAAGCGCACGCCCTGAATTTCAAACTCCCGCCCGGAGAGGCTCGGGAGGTCCGCCTCGAGCGTGATGACGTTGCGCCGGAAAACGTCGGTCCCGCGGTCCCGCACACCGAACTCCGCGCAAATTCCGTCATACACCTCGCGGGCGAAAAACGTGATCTGGCCCTTGTAGTCGTCTTTGAAATCGAGGAACCGGTCGCCCACTATCCCGCGCCCCGCGAGGCACGCGATCTCCGGCTGCGCCAGCATCGGGTGCTCGCCCGCCGGCTGGCCGTGGTGGCCAAAAAAATTGTGGCCCGGCGAAATCCAGAGCTGCTGAACGGTGATGAGCGGCAAAGTCACAGCCGCACTCTATGGCCCGGAGGAAACGCGGCTCAAATGCTTTCCCGCGGCGTGGCCGGCGGCCCGGAGGTGCGCCGGCCCGCCGCGCTTCGCACCGTCACCTTGCGTTCCCCCCGGGAGCCGCGTACGGCTCGGATCGTGCCGACCACTTTCCACGACGCGCTCTCCCGACCGCTCCGCGATCTGCGGTTGTCGGTGACCGACCGGTGCAATTTTCGCTGCACTTACTGCATGCCGAAGGAGGTCTTCGGGCGGGGCTATGATTTTCTGCCGAAGGAGTCGGTCCTGACCTTTGAGGAGTATGCGCGGCTGGCGCGCGTGTTCGTTGCACTCGGCGTGGAAAAGGTCCGACTCACCGGCGGCGAGCCGCTGCTGCGGAGGAATCTCGACCGCCTGGTGGCGCAGCTCGCGGGGATCGCCGGACTGCGCGATCTCACGCTCACGACCAACGGCTCGCGGCTCGTGGAGGAAGCCGCCGCCCTCCGCGCCGCCGGGCTGCGGCGGCTCACGGTGAGCGTGGATTCGCTCGATGACGCGACCTTTCGCTCGATGAACGACGTGGACTTTCCCGTGCATCGCGTGCTGCGCGGGATCGAGGCCGCGCGGGCCGCGGGGTTCGCACCGATCAAGCTCAACATGGTGGTGAAGCGCGGCGTGAATGACCACGAAGTCGCGGCGATGGCGGAGCGGTTCGGCGGGCGAGGATTCATCCTGCGCTTCATCGAATACATGGACGTGGGCAACTCGAACGGCTGGCGGCTGGACGACGTGGTGCCGGCGGCGGAAATCATCGCGCGGCTGGGCGAGGCGACGCCGCTGGAGCCGCTCGCGCCGCACTACGCGGGCGAAGTCGCGCGCCGCTTCCGGCAGCCGGACGGCGGGGAGATCGGCGTGATTTCAGCGGTCACGCAGCCGTTCTGCGGCGCTTGCACCCGCGCCCGGCTCGCGGCGGACGGCCAGCTTTACACCTGTCTTTTTGCCAGTCACGGCCACGACCTCCGCACTCCGCTCCGCGCCGGTGCGAGCGACGCGGAACTTATGGCGATCATCGGCGCAGTGTGGCGGGCGCGGGCGGATCGCTACTCGGAAATCCGCGCGACCATTGCGCCGCGCGAGCCCAAGGCCGAGATGTCGCTCCTCGGCGGCTAGCGAATCTCGCTGTCGTCCGCGGCTTGGGATTCCTCAGCGGCGAGTTCGCGGGCCTCGACCTTTTTCTGGATTTTCACGATGCCGCGGCGGTTGAAATAGCGGAGCAGGGCCACCCCGACGAACGCCACGACGATGGCGCTGATGAGCAGGTGCGTGTGATTTTTGCGGTCCACGTGGCCAATGAGCTTGAGCGCCCAGCCGGTGGAGTGAAAGCCGACCGTGACGAGTAGGCTGCCCCACACCGTCAGCGCGAGGAGTTCGAGCCCGGCGAATTCGGCGTAGGGCAGTTTTTGGATGCCCCAGAAAACCGACGAGGGATTGCGCGTGCCGTAGATGAAGCGCGCGATGAATATTTCCCACGGGCCGAAGCGGCCGGCGAGCCGTTCGACCATCGGGCCGACGCGGCGATAGACGCGGCTGGCTTTGATCGCGGCGGAATTCATGTGGCCGACGACGAACCAGACGGAGTCGTGAATGAGTGCGCCGAGGATCGCGGCGGGCACGGCGGTGAAGATGTTCAGGTCGGGCGTCACCGGGTTGTCATCGCCGAGTTTCCAGACCACCCCGATAGCGATGAAGGCGACATCGTTCTCGATCAGCGCGAGCAGGAAGGCAGCCCAAAGGCCATAGGTAGTGAGGAATTCTCTCATCGAAATGCGGGTCGGCAGTGGATACCGCGTCGCGCGGCGAAGTCACGCGGCAACTCGCGGCGGGCAGCGCGCGCGCCGGTATTTTCTCGGTGCAATCCGACGCCGCGCACGTAACGTCCGCGCTCTTTACGCCAGCCTATGAGCGCCCCGACGACCCGCGAACTTTACGACCGCTATGTGATCCCGACCTATGGCCGCTTCGACCTGCGGCTGACGCGCGGGCAGGGGAGTGTGGTGTGGGATGAAGCGGGCCAGCGCTACCTGGATTTCGGCGCGGGCATCGCGGTGACCTCGATCGGGCACTGCCATCCGCGCGTGCTGGCGGCGATGCGGGAGCAGCTCGGCACGCTCGTTCACACCTCGAATCTCTACTACACGCGCCCGCAGGCGGAACTGGCGGAGCGGCTGGTGCGCTTGATCGGCGCGCCGGGGAAGGTTTTTTTCTGCAACAGCGGGGCCGAGGCAAATGAGGCGCTCTACAAGCTGGCGCGCAAGTTTGGCAATGAGGGTGCGCCGCCCGCGCCGAAGCACAGCGTCGGCGAAATGATCGCCCCGGAGGCGTGCCGTCACGGCATCATCACGATGGAGGGATCGTTCCACGGGCGCACCCTCGCGGGCATCGCCGCGACCGGGCAGGAGAAGGTGAAGAAGGGTTTCGAGCCGGCGGTGCCGGGCTTTCAGCATGTGGCTTTCAATGACAGCCCCGCGCTGCTCGCGGCGGTGCAGGCGCCGGGCGTGGTGGCGGTGCTGCTGGAGCCGATCCAGGGCGAGCGCGGCGTGCATCCGGCGAGCGCGGCGTTTTTGAAAATAGCGCGCGAACTCTGCGATCTCCACGGGCTGCTGCTGATGTTCGACGAAGTGCAGTGCGGCCTCGGGCGCACCGGCGACTGGTGCGGCTGGAAGACGCTGCTCGGCGACGCCAGCGTGATGCCGGACGCGGTGAGTTGGGCGAAAGGCATCGCGGGCGGCTTCCCGCTCGGCGCGATGTGGGCGAGCGACCGCCCGGTGGCGCTCAAGACCGGCGGGACGATTCCGCTCTGCGATCTGCTCGGGCCGGGTTCGCATGGCACCACTTTCGGCGGCACGCCGCTGGTCAGCGCGGGCGCAAATG
>JAYWEB010000379.1:0-7939 GCA_043779575.1 Chthoniobacter sp.
TCCCGTGGATTGGGACGAACTCGAGGAAGCGCTCATCCGCGCCGATCTCGGCGTGCCCATGATGACCCGCATCATGACCGCCTGCCAGGCCCGCCCGGAGAAGCTCACCGCCGAGAGCGTCGTCGCCGTGGCCCGCGAAGAAATCCTCAAAGTCCTCCCGCGCGACAACGTCGTGCTGCGCCCCCTGGCCTCGAAAACCAAGGTCATCCTCGTCGTCGGCGTGAATGGCACCGGCAAGACCACCTCCACGGCGAAGCTCGCCGGTTTTCTGCAAGCCAAAGGCCACAGCGTCATGCTCGCCGCCGCCGACACCTTTCGCGCCGCGGCGATCGAGCAGCTCACCGTCTGGGCCGACCGGCTCGGCGTCGAGATCGTGAAAGGCCCATACCACGCCGACCCCGCCGCGCTCTGCTACGAGGCCTACCAGGCCGCCGACCGCCAGAACATCGAGTTCCTCATCTGCGACACCGCCGGCCGCCTGCACACGAAGACCAACCTCATGGGCGAACTCGCCAAGGTGAAGCGCGTCCTGCAAAAAGCCGACCCCGCCGCGCCGCATGAAACGCTCCTCGTCGTCGATGCCACCACCGGCGGCAACGCCCTCCAGCAGACGCGCGAATTTCACGCCGCCACCGGCCTCACCGGGATCATCGTCACGAAGCTCGACGGCAGCGGCAAAGGCGGCTGCGTCGTCGCCATCCAGCACGAGCTCGGCATCCCCACCCGCTTCATCGGCACCGGCGAGAAACTGGAAAACCTCGCCTTCTTCGAGAGCCGGGATTTCGTGGAGCGGATGCTCTGAGAGGGCGTCTTAAAAACTCAACCGGCGTGTCATCCTGATTCAAAGTCGCTTTCAAGATGAGCGGAATGTTCGCTGGCCGGAATGTTCGCTGGCCGGAAGGCTCGCCCCGCTGGGACCGCGGAGCGGTCGATGAAGGTAGCCGTGGACTTCAGTCCACGGAGGAGGGTGAAACGGTTTTCCGTCGCGGAGCGACGCTTGCGCTGATCGGAGGCCGCCCTTGCCGTGGTGCAGGCGTCGCTCCGCGACGCACGCTTCCCGGCGTATGGACCGTGGACTAAAGTCCACGGCTACCATCGGTGATCGCTCCGCGATCAGGCTCATCTTGAAAGCGAATTGGAATCAGGATGACCGTCGGCAGGGAGTTGTTTAGACACCCTCTGAGGCCGGGACAAAAAAAGCGCCGCACCCGGCGAGCGGATGCGGCGCTTGGGGAAATGATGTGGGTCCGACCGCGACTACGCAGCCGCCGGCGCGGTGCCGCCGCCGCGCTTTTTGCAGCCACCGTGGCCCTTGCCCGGACCGCCGGGCGGGCGCCCCGCCTTGAATTCTTCGAGGGTCACGCCGCCACTGTTATCCTTGTCGAGCTTCTTGAATCTCTCCGCCGCTTTGGCGGGATTCTTTTGCGCCCGCGGGCTGGCCTTGAACTCAGCCTCGCTGACCGAGCCGTCATTGTTCGCATCGAGCTTTTTGAAAATCTCGCCGGGCTGCGGATGGCCGTGCTTTCCGCCGCGGTGGCCGGGTTTCCCCTCGGCCAAAGCGAAGGTGCTGGCGAGCACGAAGGTGCTCAGGGTGGTGATGATAAGTTTCGTCTTCATGTTGGTTTGATTTTTGATTGGTCGCCCCATCCGCGGAGTGCGGATCGGACTTGCTCCGTGAAACGAAGCCCCGGTGGAAAAGTTTCCAGAAAAAACTTTAAGGCTTCCCGAAAACCGGCCGAACCAACCCCATGAGCAATGATCCGACCTGCGGACAGCGTCCGCCTCTTGCGCTCTCGCGGACTCATTCGCATGTGGCAATTTGCTCTTCGCCGCTCCCCCATTATCATGGAGCCATGCGCACCCGCTTTTGGATGCCGAGCCTCCTCCTCAGCTTCACCGCGAACACTTTCGCGGTGATCGACGCGACCTCGACGACGAACACCGCGAATCCCGGCGGCGGCGTGCCGTGGACCAGCGTCGGCAGCGTCAACGGCGGTTCCGGCGAATACCTCGGCAACGGCTGGGTGCTCACTGCACAGCACGTCGGCGTCGGGGCGATCGGGCTCGACAGCGGCACCTTTCAACCGGACGGACGGGTCATCCGCCTCAAGAATCCCGACAGCTCGCTGACGGACATCGTGCTCTATCATCTCATCCTCACGCCGAGCCTCCCCGGCCTCGTCATTGCCGGCAGCACTCCCGCGACCGACTCCATTGTGGACCTCGTCGGCTTCGGTCGTATTCGCGGCTCCGCGGAGCACATTTTTTCAACCGTGAAGTACGGGACCAAGACCGGTTTTGATTGGTCTTCCTCCGGGGCAAAAAGCTACGGCACCAACCGCATCCAGTCCGGTGGTGTGGACACGCTCAAAGACTTGGGATTCGGCACCGTGCAAGTCTTCACCTTGGATTTCACGCAGTCGGTATTCTTTGGCCAAACCGCCCACGAAGCACAGGTCGCGACCGGCGATTCCGGCGGCGGGGTGTTTTATTACAATCCGACACCCCCGTTGTCCGCGCCGGCCGGCTGGGAACTCGCCGGGATGATCGACGCCCTCGGCTCCTTCGTTTACCCCCTCCCCGCCTCCGTCTATGGCGACGAGAGCTACATCGCCGATCTCGCGACTTACAAAAGCCAGATCGATGCGCTCGTCTCCTCGACCGTCGGCGGCGCAGCCTGGACCGGGGCGAGCGGCTCCACCTGGGCCGGCGCGAACTGGAGTTCCTCCCCCGTGCCCGGCCTCGCCAACAACATCCACACCGCCACCTTCAACAGCGCCGGCGCCGGGCAGACCACCATCAACCTCAGCGGCGGCGTCACCCTCAACACGGTGCTCTTCGATACGGCCAGCGCCGCCGCCTACACCATCGGCAGCGGGGCCGTCGGCAGCCAGACGCTCACTTTGGAAAATGGCGGGGCCATCACGACCAGCAGCACCGTGACCAACGGCCAGGTCGTCCACGCCGCCGTCGTCCTCGGCACCGACACCACGGCCCAGACCTACACGATTTCCAACAACGCCACGACCCCGGCCACCGCGCTGACCCTGGCCGGCAATATCACCGGCGCGGCCAGCGGCGGCACGGCGGGCGCGAAAATCCTGGCCGTCATCGGCGCGGGCGACACCGACATCACCGGGGCCATCGCCAAAGGCGGCGCGACCTCCATCGCCGTGACCAAGGCCGGCACCGGCACGCTGAATCTCGCCGCCGGGAGCGTGCTGGCCCTGGACTCCCTGACCGCCAATGACGGCACCACCACGGTCAACCGCACCCTCGGCACCGGCACCACCGCCGTGACCGTGAACGACACCGCCGGCGGAGCGGCCACCTCGCTGAAATTTGGCAGCGTCAGCCAAACCCTCGCGTCCCTGACCATCGGAGCCGGCGCGACCGTGACCTTCAGCAGCGGCCTCGCGTCCTTCACCGGCGGCACGAGTGGAAAAGCGCCGGGCTTCAGCCCGGGGCACCCGTCCGGCGGCTTGGTGCCGGAGCCGGGCACGACGGGTCTGCTCCTGGCCGGCGCGCTCGGCCTGCTGGCGCGGCGGGGTCGGCGCGCGCGCTGATCCCGGTGCGGTCGTTCGTCTCTTGCGTGGACCGCGTTGCCGCTTTTGAGCAAAGTGCAGCCCGATGAAAACCGCCCGCCGTCAGCTTCCCGCCCTGCTCCTCGTTTCGGTCTGCGTCGCGCTGGGCGCAGCGCGGGCCGCGGATGCGAAACCCGCGCGACCGCACATCATTTTCATCCTCGCCGACGACATGGGGCCGGGGGACCTCGGCTGCTACGGCGGGCAGCAGGCGCCCACGCCGCGGATCGATCAGCTCGCGCAAGAGGGCACGCGCTTCACGCAGTATTACAGCGCTTCGCCGGTTTGCTCGCCGTCGCGCACGGCGCTGCTCACGGGCATGTTTCCGGCGCGGTGGCGGATCACGAATTATCTCCAGACGAGGAAAGGCAACCGCGCCAGCGAGCAGGCGGATTTTCTCGACGCGCAAGCGCCGTCGGTCGCGCGCCAGCTCCAGGCCGCGGGCTACGCCACGGGGCACTTTGGCAAATGGCACATGGGCGGCGGACGCGATGTGGACGATGCGCCCAAGCTGACGGCCTACGGTTTCGATGAATATGCGGGCACCTGGGAAAGCCCGGAGCCGCATCCCGACATCGAGGGCCGCCAGCCAAAGGTGCCGCGCTGGGAGCGCACGGCCTACTTCGTGGACCGGACGCTGGATTTTCTCCGACGGCATCGGGACCAGCCCTGCTTCGTGCAGCTCTGGCCGGACGACGTCCACACGCCGTGGGTGCCGGACGGCCAGGCGACGCGCGGCGACACGCCCGCGAATTTCCAGCCGGTGCTGCGCGAGACGGACCGGCAAATGGGGCGGCTCTTCGACGGCGTGCGCGCACTCGGCCTCGACGACAAGACGCTCATCATTTTCGCGAGCGACAACGGCGCGAACCCCACTTTCGACGGCGCGCGTTCCGCCGGCCTGCGCGGCAGCAAGTGGAGTCTCTACGAAGGCGGCATCCGGCTGCCCTGCATCGTCCGCTGGCCGGGGCGCGTCCCGGCCGGGCGCGTGGATGAAACGACGGTGCTGGCGGCGGTGGACTGGCTCCCGAGCCTGTGCGCCATCGGCGGCGCGGCCCGGCCCGACGGGGCGACGCTCGACGGCGAGGATCTCAGCGCGGCGCTTCTCGGGCAGACGGTCGCGCGCCAGCAGCCGCTCTTTTGGGAATACGGGCGCAACACCGGCCCGTTCATTTACCCCAAAGGCCGCGACCGCAGCCCGAACCTCGCGATGCGCGAAGGCCCGTGGAAACTGCTCATCAACGCGGACGGCAGCGCCGGGGAACTCTACGACTTGGCCGCCGACCGCACGGAAGCGCACGATCTTTCCACCACCAAACCCGAGCTCACCAAGCGGCTCCGCGAAGCCACGCTGCACTGGTGGAAGACGCTGCCCGCGCCACCCGCGCCCGCACCCTGAGCCAGGACGATGCAGTTGGAAAAAAAGGGGGCTCGGGCTTCCGGCCGGCGACCCGCGCGTGATGCAGTCAACCTAGCGAAGACGCGCCATCGAACCTTCGGCACCCGGCAGGATGCCGGCTGCTGCGGACTGGAATCACCTCGTTCCCAAGCTCCCGCTTGGGCACGCCCTTGTCTGCGAAGCTCTGCTTCGGCGGCGTGGCTCGACCGGGCGCGCTCCCTCCGCTGCCGCCCCGTGGAAGCAAAGCTTCCAAGACAAGGACGTGACCAAGCTGGAGCTTGGTCACAAGAGCGAAAAAGCGCCCATTCTTCACGGAATTTTGGACACCGTGGTCCCTTTTCCGGAACGAGTGAAATTCTCAATTCTAAAGCTGCCCCCGCTCTCCTCCGGCTCTCTTATAGACTTGGGATCGTGTTAAAAAAACAGCCTGCGGAGGCAAGGCGGCAGTGCAGCTCCCCCAACGGATAGAAAACGTAATTCAGAAAGGAAACTTCGGATGCCTGAATGGTTAGTGGCCCTAGTCGTCCGGCCGAGTGCGCCATCCGGCATGAAGATTGAAACATCACCCTGCCTTCATCGTTCACCGCCGGGACATTTCGTGCCATCAGACCAAAATACGCCATCACATAAACTACAATAAACAAACCTAGGAATGTGCGGACGGGCTTCACGGAATTCTATTCGTTGATTCAGACTTCTCTTCTCTTTTTCGGGGTGCTGGCGATCGGGGCTCGGAATTACACCGGCATAGGCCGTCCGGCGGGGTCGCGCGATGAATGAAGATGTCAGAGCGGCTATTTCCGCTTCACCATCTGCTCCTTGAGGTTTCGCTCGATGTCCGCTTTGGAGATATACCAGAGATAGGGAAAGGGAACGTAACTCTCAAACCAGGCCGCGATGATCAGATGGGTGTCGGTCTGGGCCACCAGCAGCGGGCGAACATAGGCACTGCGGAGACACTCCGCAGAAGTCAGAAAATCTTCGGTGATCACATCGTCCTGCAACTTGATTTTGAAACGGAGATCGGGATCATCGGGGGCCGAGAGGGCAATCGGGACAAAATAGTCCTGCTCTTTTGCTCCCGGGACTATCGACAGGAAAACCAGTTGTCCCGGAACATGGATATGAGGCATGGAAAATTCACTTCCATCCGAAAGGATGAGGGAAAAGAACTCCCGGTCCCGGCTCCGCTGCTCCGCATAGACTTCGCGCCCTTTCGCCGCGGCTTCGCCAACATCCCCTCCAGCCTTCCATGTGCCACCTTTCGGGTCATAGCTCGCATAGGCGTCTATGGTGACCGCGCCTTCGCTCCCTTTCGTGAGCAGGAGGACTCGTTCATCCTGCGCGACTACCCATTGAAAGATATACCGTGAGTTATCAAGCGGGCTTTGTGCCGGGCGTCGTCCATTATCGGCCAGAACTACCGGAGCCGCGCCAGGAGTCAGGCGGTATAGCCTTCGGTTGGTTTGCTCTTCCATCCCGACATTCGCGGGTGGCTTAGCGATGGTATAAACGGATCCTTCAAAACTCACAGATGGCAATGGATGAAAGCTGTCTTTCCCCTCGGTCTTAACATCCTTTCCCCAAGCAAATGATTTCTCTCCCTTGGTCGGTGCTCCGAAGAACGGGTTCAATGAGGTTTGCAATACGCAAAAACCATCGGCCACGGTAACTTGACTTGCATAACCCCAGCGTGGTTCAAAAGCAAACGGTGGCCGGAATTCCGTCAGCTTTTCCGAGTCAAGGTCATATCGAATTAGGAGCGGCTCGAACGTCGCAGCTTTTACATCGTTGCCTCCATTCGCTCCAAACTTATTGAAGCGCCCCGTCATTCCGCCAACCCACAACTGCTTCGCAGATATATTCTGAGCCATGCTTTCCGGACTCGCAACGAAGCGCGAAGCGCCTTTGCGCTCAACCAGCGTCACCCGTTTGGCGGGTTGAATTTCATTGCGGAAGCGGATTTCAGGAACCAGTCCGTGAGCCCCGCAATTGCGGACATCGGGAGCCAGATCAGACTGCGAAGCGGCGCTCTCTTGCAAGGTTTGCCTTACATCCACGGGGAGATCGACAACCTTGCTGATCCAAGCAAACAGCCCCTTCGAGTCCATCGTTTGCCGGTATGAAAGCGGCAGCAGTTCCGTGGACCTAAATATGGGTGCCGGCGCGCTGCGCTTTAGAGGCTTGGGGAAATTGTCAACGAAAGCACGGAGCCACTGGACCGATCCTTTGGCCAGGCCATTGCGGCGTTGAATCCACGCAAAATAGAGGGGGGCATTATTTAAGAACTCACCACACAGGCGTGGATGGTGAATCAACTCGGGGAGAATGGAATCCGCGCTGAATGGAATCACAGTCCTGTAATCCATGTAGGGGTAGGTCACCCTGGCCTTGGAAAACCCGACGAAAAGCGTGTGTGGAGGCTTGCCGTCATCAACCATTTTCAAGGCCATCTCCAGTAGCTCACGAATGGCTTCGGGCTGGTCCCTGTCATCAGTCACGAGCATTTTTAACCGTGCTTTACAGAATAGGGCTTCGGGGTGGGAGCTTTTTTCCATACGGGATAGAAAAAGTTTGCCAAGTTCCCGACGTTCACTCGATTGAAACTTATAACCAAAAGGGTGACTCCACCCAAGCCGCTTCCCCCCGCTGCTGATCAGTCCCTCAATGATGTACACTCCGTCTTGAGCCTCGTGGCTCCCACGTTCCAGAAACCCCACGATCCATTCCACCAGTCGTTCGCGAAAATGTGGGATACGTGAAAGATCGACGAGGTTGAGCCAAGTGACGGTATCTGACATGGCCTGGACTTCATGGCGACTTCCAGGAACCAGCGCAAACAGCCGCGCCTCCACCCGGTCCAAGACTTGGTCGAATTCGCGAAACGACTGCACCTCTTCCGGAGTCAGTTCGATTTCCGGCAGGCTGAGCCGGTAGGTGATCAGGCGCGATAACG
>JAYWEB010000380.1:0-20499 GCA_043779575.1 Chthoniobacter sp.
CGACTTCAGGCATCCCAAGTTGGAGTTTTACTCCAGCCATCCCACTCCTCTGCCCAATCCTTCATCCGTATGTCACTTTATTTGTGAAAGATGGTATCACACCCCCCGGACAGTTTAGCCCAAACGCCGCGCACCCCGGCGGGGTGCCGGAATCTTGCGCTCGCGGGTCTCCGGCACCCCTCTGGGGTGCATGCCTTCGGATGCAAGTTCCGGGGGTGTTACCCCCGGCTACTTTCCGACATCCCTGCGGGATGGCTGAAAGCGATCGGGAAGTCGGCAAACACTCCCTATCGAAGTCCGAAAAGATAGAGCACCGCTGCCCATCCACTCGGCAAACAATTCGGCGCGGCCTCGAGTTCCCGCCCATACCGGACCGCGTATTCGAGCATGGCTCGCGCATGGGAAAAGGCCTCGAGAATCGGACGCGTCTCGGCAAGCCAGCGACGATTGTGCGCAGGGTCAAAAATCTTCCCGGTGCCTTCGCCGATGATCTGCAAGAACCACTCGTTGGTTTCTCTCCGCGGCAGTAGCGAACGCAGCGCGGCAACGATCCGCTCGGTGTCCGACTGGAGCCCATAGACTTTGAAGCTCTGATGGTAGAACCGGTAAAAGCCATCTTCCGCATGCCAGTGTCCAGAGACTTCAGCGAGCAGCGACTCCAGCTCAGGTAACCGCGACTTGATCGCGGCGAGCAATCGTCCTTCAAGCACAGAACGTTCATCATTCAGCGCGCGCATTTTCGCTATGATCTCTAACCTTTCGTCCTCGGACAGCGGTGGGATTTTCAAAGCGACGCAAGGAATTGCTGAAAAAACTCCACCCCTTTCTCCAAGTCCGCAACCGCGAGAAACTCATCCCGCGTGTGCGCCTGCGCGATCGAGCCGGGGCCGAGGGCGACGGCCGGGGTGCCGCGCGCGGCGAAAAAGCAGGCGTCGCAAAACCACGGTGCGCCCACGGGCCGCGCGCCGCACGCGCCGAGCTTCGCAATGAGCGGGTGGCTGGGGTCGGTGAGGAGCGGGGGCGCGGGGGAAAGGTCGAGCGCGAGATCGGGGCAGATGGCGCGGAGACGGGCGATGATCTTTTCCACAAAACCGGGCGCGAACTGCGCGGGGACGAAGCGCAGGTCCACGCTGGCCTCGCAGGCGTCGGGGATGATGTTGGTCTTCGAGCCGCCGCGGATCGTGCCGATGCTGATCGTCGGCGAACCGAGGACCGGGTCGCAGATCGCGGCGAATTCGCGCGTCAGCTCGTCGCCGATGAAGTCGAGCACGCGGAGCATTTTCGCGATGGCGTTTTCGCCCAGCTCCGGACGCGAGGCGTGGCCCGCTTTGCCGGTGGTGCGGAGCTGGAGAAAGGCGGCGCCTTTGTGCGTGTGGACGACCTGCAAATCCGTGGGCTCGGCGGCGATGACGAAGTCGAACCGCTCCTCGCTGGCCAGCGCTTTCGAGCCGTGCTGGCCGGCCTCTTCGCTGGCCAGCCCGGCGAACCAAATCTCGTGGCCGAGCGCGGGCAGCCGCTCGCGCATGGCACGCAGCGCCCAGAGCATCGCGGTCATCGGGCCTTTGGTGTCGCTCGCGCCGCGGCCCCAGATTTTGCCGTCGCGCAGTTCGGCGGCGAAAGGTGGGATCGTCATCCCGAGCACGCTGACGGTGTCGGTGTGCGGGGCGAGGAGCAGGCGCGGCTTGCCCGGCCGGTCGCTGGGAAAACGCGCGACCACATTCGGCCGTCCCGGCAGCACCTCGCGCAGCTCCACATGCGCGCCGAGCCCGCACAGAAACTCCGCCAGCCACCCCGCGATCCGCGCCTCGCCGGTGCCGTCCGTGCCGGGGTCGCCCTCGGGATTCACGCTCGGAATCTGGATCAGCGCCTGCAGGAGTTCGACGGCGTTTTGCGGCTCGGTCATGCGCCGAGCTTCACCCGGCGGCGGTTGATTTGGCGAGGCGTTTCCGGGGTCCGGCAAATGGGGGGAACGCCGAACGCCCAAACCTCAGCGCCCAACTTCGAACCATCGCCGCGGGAGCCGCTCCTTCGGCGTGCGGCGTTGAGGTTTGGACGTTCGGCGTTTCGTCCCTCCAGCCTCACGCCCCGGCAGCCTCACTCGCGATCCGATCGCGGATGAAAGCGAGCAGCTCCGGCCGCCCGGCGCGGGTCTCGGAGGAGGTGATGAAAACCCGCGGCAGTTCCTCGCACCACGCGGCGATCTTCGCTTGGAACAGCTCGATATTCGCCTGCATCCGGCCCGGCTTCACCTTGTCCGCTTTGCTCAAGACCAGCGCGAACGGCACCCGCTCGCCGAGCAGCCACCCCACGAATTCCAGGTCGATGGCCTGCGGCTCGTGGCGCGCGTCGATGAGGACGAAGACGCACGCCAGATTCGCCCGCCCGCAGAGGTAGCCGGCGATCATCTGCTGAAAGCGGTCGCGCTCCGTCCGCGCCTTTTGGGCGTAGCCGTAGCCGGGCAGATCCACGAGGGTCCAGGTGGTGCCGACGGTGAAGAAATTGATGAGCTGGGTGTGGCCCGGCTTGGCCGAGACCTTGGCCAGCGTCTTCGCGCCCGCCAGCATATTGAGCAGCGAGGATTTTCCGACGTTCGACCGCCCGATGAAGGCAAACTCCGGCACCTCCGAGACCGGGCAGGAGGCGAGATTCGGGGCGCTGATCTGGAATTTGGCGGCGAGGGCGTGCATGGCGGCGGAGGCGCGGAAGCTAGGCGCGATCCCGGCGTTTGGAAATGCCCGTCTGCGCGCCCGACGCGGCCTGAGCCGGCACCCAGTTCCGGCTGGCCGGGGGAGGTGTGGCTTTGGCCGCGAGGTTTTGGAGTGCGCCGGTGCTCCGGCGCTTTCGGGGTGGACGCGGCTGCGGCTCGCGGCATCGCACTGGCAGCACCCGCCCTCCCAAAGCGGCGGAGGACCGCCGCACTACAAAACGCTGTCGCGCCGGCGACCCGGCCCGGCGCGGAAATGCGCTTGCCACGGCGGGGCGGGTGGCCAAGCTCGCGGGCGTCCATCTTTACCTATCCTATGAAAAAACTGCATCTCCTCTCGCTCATCACGCTCGCTGCCGGTCTGACCGCTTTTGCGCCCCCGGCGGCGCGGGCGCAGGATCCGGAAAAGCTCACCATCCCGAACGCCATCACCGGCACGATGGACATTGATTTCCGCACGCGGAAGAGCCTGGACGAAAAGGGCAAGCCGCAGAAGGGCGTGAGCGACCAGTATGCGCTGGGGCTGACGGTGGCGCAGACGACGGAGTATAAGGGCACGATCCTGCGGCAGCCGGCGGTGCTGGGCATCCTGGGGACGGGGCAGAAGGCGCAGCTCGTGTATTCGGTGGATCTCTCGGTGCTGAACCCGGCGAATCTTGCGCAAAAGCGCGCGGTGGGGAAATGGGTGGGCACGGTGCCGGTGGCGGCGAATGGGGAATACAATGAGGAGGGCTTGCCGGACAGCCTGCAGCGCATCGCGGTGGATGCGATCGGGAAGGCGCCGGCGTTTGTGGACAAATTCGGCGGCAAGCTGATCGGCAAGGGTAAGAAGGCGGCGGGCGCCGTGACCTATCTGCGCCAGCTCGCGGGCAAGCAGGTGAAGGTGGAGGTGAAGAACAGCGATCCGATGCGCTTTGAGGCGCTGGCGCTGGCGATGGGTCCGGCGCAGACCTATCCGCGCACGGTGGTCAATGGGAACCTCGACTATGACTATGAGACGGGTAACTACTACACCAATGGCATCCGCTTTCTCTACCAGCAGAACGGCAAGGAAGTGGAGGACGTGGTGACAGGGTCGATCAAGTGGGTGGAGGACGCGAACCGCGCGAGCAATGGCAAGGGTCAGTATGAGTTTAACCTGCGCTTCAACGAGGCGAAGAATACGAAGCCGGCGGGGGAGGCGGCGGCGTTTGCGAAGATGAGCGATGAGGAGGCGTTCTTCGCGGTGGATAACACGGTGCCGGCGCTGACCGGGACGATCAAATACGAGGACCAGATGACGACGGTGGGCGACAAGCAGGTGCCCGGTGCGAGCAAGATCAAATACGAACTCGGAGCCAATCAGCTCACGAAGGTGCAGATCATGAATTTCCTGAAGCTCTGGCTGGTCTGCGTGGGGCCGACGAACGACGAGTAGGCTCGGATTTTCACTCTCGAAACAAGAACGCCGCCGGGGAAACCGGGCGGCGTTTTTTTCTGCCCCGCTCTCGGGTTATTTCACCGTCCGGCGGGGCGGCTGGCCGCTGGCGCGGGCCGGTCGGCTTCCGCGATGCGGGCGAGGTAGATGACGTGGGCGGCGCGTTTGGCGCGGTCGTGGGCTTTGGCGGGGATGGCTTCGGTGGTGAAACCGGCGCGGGCGAGGTTGCGGATGAAGCCGGGCTCTGCGCAGGCGGACCAAAAGGAGACCTGCCCGCCGGGGCGCAGGGTGCGCCGGAGGAGGCCGAAGCCGTGACGGTCGTAGAGGCGGGCGTTCTTCGGCTGGACGAAGGAGGTGGGGCCGTTATCGACATCGAGGAGGATGGCGTCGTAAGCGGCTTTCCCGGCGCGGCGGATGATCTCGAAAACGTCGCCGACGAGGACCGAGACGCGGGGATCGTCGAGCAGCTTGCCATTGACGGAGCGGAGGAATTCGCGGTTCCAGGCGACGACTTCGGGGAGGAGTTCCGCGACGTGGACGGTGGCGCTTTTACCGACGAGGGCGAGGACGCGCCGGAGGCTGAAGCCGAGCCCGAGCCCGCCGATGAGGACGCGGGCGTCGGGCCGCCGGCCGAGCTGGGCGCAGGGGAGTTGCGCGAGGAGCAGTTCGGAGGTGGTGGAGGTGGTGCTCATGAGCTGGCGGCCGTTGAGCTTGAGAAAGTAGTCGCCGTCGTGCTCGTGCAGGGTGAAGAGCGAGCCGTCCGGGGTGCGCGTCTGCGCGAGGTTTTGAAAGGGTTTCACCGAGGGGCAGGGGAGCGCGGCTCAGGAGAGCCAGCCGCGGATTTTTTCCTCGCCTTTCACGGGGCCGACGACGGCGACGGCGAGGCGGGAGTGGTGCAGGCAGTGGCAGGCCACGCGCTGGATGTCGGCGGGGGTGACGGCGAGGAGTTTGCGCTCGGTTTCCAAGGGGCAGAGGACGCGGTTGTAAGCGAGGATGCTTTCGCCCATCCACATGATCTGGTTTGAGGTGGATTCGAGGCCCATGAAGGTCTGGCCGATGGTGTAGTCCTGGGCCTTTTTCAACTCCGCGCGGCTCGGCGCTTTGTCGCAGAGGCTCTGGAGTTCGCGGAGGATCATGCGCACGGCTTTCTCCAGATTGGCGGCGTCGAGTCCGGCGGAAATGTGGATGGCTCCGGTGTCGGCGAGCGTGACCATGCCGCTCTGGACGCTGTAGCAAAAGCCGTGGCGCTCGCGGAGTTTCTGGAAGAGGCGGGAGCTCATGTTTTCGCCGAGGATGACGGAGAGGAGCTTGAGGGCGAAGCGGCGTTCGTCGGCGCGGCCAAAGGCGTGGAAGCCCATCGCCAGATGCGTCTGCTCGGTCTCCTGCGTGGCCAGCGCGACGCGCGCGGCACCGTGCTCGGGGCGGCTGCGGACGAAACGCGGGGAGCGTCCGCGCGGGAGGCGGGCGAGCAGCGGCGAGAGGACGGCGACGGCGCGGCTGTGGTCCACGGGGCCGGCGACGGTGACGATGGTGGTGGCGCCATTGTAGTGGCGCTGCTGGAAGCCGAGCAGCTCGGGGCGTTTCAGCCGGGCGATGGATTCCACGGTGCCGGTGAGCGCGCGCCCGAGCGGGTGGCCGGGCCACATGGTGGCGGTGAGCAGCTCCTGCGCGTGCTGCGCGGGGTGGTCGCGATACATGAGGATCTCCTCGCGGATGACCTCGCGCTCGCGCTCGATCTCGGTGGGCGCGAACTGGCTTTCCAGATACATGTCGCAGAGCACGTCGCAGAGCTGCGGGAGATGCTGCGCGGCGGCCTTGGCGTAGTAGCAGGTGTGGTCCTCGGTGGTAAAGGCGTTCAGGTAGCCGCCGAGACCCTCGACGGATTCGGTGATCTTTTTCGCGCTGCGCCGTTTGGTGCCTTTGAAAAGCAGATGCTCGATGAAGTGCGAGATGCCGCTGTGCTGCGCCGTCTCGTGCCGCCCGCCGATGGCCGCCCACAGCCCGACGCTCACGCTTTTCATGTAGGGCATCTCGACCGAGGCGAGCCGCACGCCATTGGCGAGCTTGGTGAGGTGGTAGGGATATTCCATCGGGTGATCGGCCGGGCGTTACTTCTTCGCCTTGGCTTTTTTCTGCGCGCGGAGTTCGAGGACGTGCTCCGCCAGTTCGAGGTCGTGGGGATAGGTGATCTTGAAATTCCAGTCGTCGTTTTTCAGCAGCGCGATCCGTTTGCCCAGCTTCTGCACGGCGGAGACTTCGTCGGTGACCATCTCGTGATTCGCCATGAGCGCGGAGTAGGCCTGGAGGATCAGGCCGCTGGAAAAAATCTGCGGCGTCTGCATGGCCCACAGGCCGGTGCGCTCGACGCTCTCCGTGACCATCTGCTCGATGCTCGCCCGTTTCACGGTGTCGGGAATCTGCGAGGCGCAGCACGCCGCGCCGTGGGTCTCGGCGAGTTCCAGGCAGGCTTTGATGAGCTTCGGCGTGGTCAACGGGCGCGCGCCGTCGTGGATGGCCACGTATTCGCTGCCGGTGCTGTTCACGGCCTGCAGGCCGTTCCAGACGGAAATGTGCCGCGCCTCGCCGCCGCTGATTACCTTCGTCACCTTTTGCAGTTTTTCGTCGGAGACCAGCTTCTCGACTGCGTCCATGCCGTCCTCTTTGGTCACGATGAGGATTTCATCCACCTCCTTGCACTCACTGAAGGCTTTGACCGAGTGCCAGAGCACCGGCTTGCCGGCGAGCGGGGCGAAAAGTTTGTCGAAACCCATGCGGCGGCTGCTGCCGGCGGCGACGATGATGGCGCTGACCATGAGGAAATTTAGGATTTAGGATTTAGGACTTCGGAAGTGGAGGGCGGGTGCCCGGTTCCGCTTCAGGCCAGTGCCGCGCTGACCGCGGCGCTGAGGGCGCGGCCATCGGCCCGGCCAGCGGCGCGTTCGTTGGCGAGCTTCATCACGGCGCCCATCTGGGCTTTGGAAGTCGCGCCCGTCTCCGCGAGGCACGCGGCGACGAGGGCGGTGAGTTCCTCCGCGCTCAGCGCCTGCGGGAGATACGCGGCGAGGATGGCGGCCTCGGATTTCTCCTTGGCGGCGAGTTCGGGGCGGCCCCCTTTTTCAAAGCTCTCGATCGAGTCCTGCCGCTTCTTCATTTCCTTGCGCACCACGGCCAGCGCGGTGGCGTCGTCGAGGATGAAATGCAGCCCGCCCTTCTCGATGGCGACGTTCGTCAATGCGCTCTTGAGCATGCGAATAACGCCGAGGCGCTCGGCCTCGCGCGCCTTCATCGCCGCTTTCAAATCGTGATCAATCCGCTCTTGGAAATTCATGGGCGGGGAAGCTAGCCGAAGGTCTGCCCGCCGCAAATGCTTTCACCCCCCGGTCGGGTGGAGACGAAAAGTGGACGCCTGAAAGGCTTTACACGACCGGCTCGGGCGGTACAACCCACCGCACTATGAAAATCATCGACGAGTTCAAATCATTCATCCTCAAGGGCAACGTAGTCGATCTCGCCGTCGGCGTGGTCATCGGTGCCGGGTTCGGTAAGGTGGTCACGTCCATGGTCGAAGACGTCATCACTCCGATCATCGGTTTGATTGGCGGACAGCCGAATTTTTCCGCGATCAAGCTCGGCCCGTTGGGCTTGGGCAATTTCATTAACGTCGGCATCGCGTTCCTGATTCTCGCCGCGGTCATCTTCTTCCTCGTGGTCAAGCCGATGAACCTCCTGATGGCCATGGCCAAGAAGAAGGAAGCGGAAGCGCCCGCCGCTCCGGCTCCCGTGCCCGAAGAAGTGAAGCTCCTCATCGAGATCCGCGATCTCCTCAAGAAGTAAGCCCCTTCAACCCGCAGTTTTCAGCGGCAGCCAGCTTCATGCTGGCTGCCGCTTTTATTTTGGCCGGAACGTCTTGAAGCGGCGGCGCAGATCGGTCGGTGTTTTTTCCGTCGGCAGGGGAAAACTAAGCCGGCCCGTGCCGCGGGCGCGGGGAGCAATGGGGCAGAGTTGCAGTCGCACCGACTTGCGTAACGGAACCGTTACCAAAGCCTCATTGTTGAAGGCCTTTTTGCGTGGAGCGTCACGACTATGAATCGCCGCAGTAATTCCCCTGTTTTCGCCACCGACTGTTGCCGCACGAGCCGCCACGGGATCAGACGACGGAAGCCGCTCCTCCTCTCGATCGGGAACCCCGCGGTCTTCTTGCTCATGCTGGTGATGGCGCAGTTCGCCGCGGCACAGACTTATAAAATCACCGATGTCAGCAAGCCCGCGGCGGCGGCGAGCTTTGCGACCGGCGTGAATGCGGGCGGGCAGGTCGCGGGGTATTCGACGACGGGCGCGGCGGCGGCGCAGGCGTGGCGTTTCACGGCGGGGTCGGGGGTTTTGGATTTGGGAAATTTTGGCGGCGCGGATAATCGCGCGCTCGGGATCAATGATGCGGGGCAGGTGACGGGGTATTCGACGGACTCGGCGGGGCTGGCGCATGGGTTCGTTTTCAGCACGGCGGGCGGGCTGACGGACATCGGCGGCAACGGCACGGGGGCTCCGATTTTTGCGCAGCACATCAATGCGAGCGGGCAGGTCGCGGGGTTTTCGGCGGGCGCGGCGGGGACGGAGCAGGGGTTTCGTTTTACGCCGCCGGGGTTCATGGTGAATCTCACGACGATTCCGGGGGCGCAGGCTCCGGCGACGATCTCGGCGTATGGCGTGAATGACGCGGGGCGCGTGGTCGGCGTCGGCACTTCGGCGAATGGGTTCAACCGCGCATTCCGCACGGATGCGAACGGCGCGAATGTGACGGACCTCGGTACGCTCGGCGGCGATGAGAGTTTTGCGTATGCGATCAACAACGCGGGGCAGGTCGCGGGCACGTCGTCGTCGCTGAGCATCGACACGCACGCGTTCATTTACGCGGACGTGACGGGCATGACGGACCTCGGCACGCTCGGCGGCTACGTCTCGACGGCGTTCGCGCTGAACAACCCCGGCAGCGTGGTCGGCACGGCGGAAAATTCGGCGGGCGCGATGCACGCGTTCGTGTGGACGCCGACGGGCGGGATGCGCGACCTCAACGATTTCATCCCGGTGAATTCCGGCTGGGTGCTGACCGAGGCGCGCGGGATCAATGACACCGGCATGATCGTCGGCAACGGCCTGCTCAACGGCCAGCCGCGCGCGTTTGCGCTCGCGCCGAATACCGGGCCAGACACGAGCGCGCCGGTCGCGATTGCGAAGGCGAACGACATCACGGTGCTCTCGTCGTTTGGCGGATTCATCACGGTGACTTTTTGGGACGACACGAAAGTCTCGAACGCGACCATCGGCGCGACTTCGCTGCGCGTGACGGGGCCGAACGGCTACAGCCAGCTCGCGACTTTTTACAGCAAGACGCCCGCGACGACGGACGCGATGAAAGTGGTCGCGACTTTTTACACCGCCGCGCCGGGCCTGCCGGGCAGCTTGTGGAATGGCGCGGCGAACGGCGTGTATTCGATTTCCGTCGAGCCGAATGTCGTGAAGGATGTCGCGGGAAATTTCATGCCGGGCGAAGTCGTCGGCACGTTCACGGTCGCGACGGAATTGAAGCCGGTCGTGAGCATCTCACCGGCGGCCGTCACGATGGCGCAGCCGACGGTCTTCACGCTCGCGGCGCAGAGTTCGGTCCCGTATGCGGCGACGGATGTGTTCGCGTTCACGGTGGATTGGAAAAATGACGGCACCGATGTGCAGACGATCACCGGCACGACGGGGACGACGCTCACGCACACTTACACTTCGACGGGGTTGTTCGGCATCAAGCTCACCGCGACCGACGTGCATGGCGTGTCGAGCGGCGACGTGATCTATCAGGCATTCGTCAACAATCCGCCGTATCCGCAAGTGTCGGTCACCGCGCCGGTGCTCACGGGTTCGCGGCGGCTCGCGGTCGGGCTGAATCAGAGCGGCACGCTCCTGTGCCTCGGCGGACTGCCGGTCAAAGGCGGCAAGGCCATCGTGACCACGCTGCTGCCGAATGCCGCGCTATTCACGGACGGCGCGCGACTGTCGCTGCCGACCATCGGCCTCGGCGCGGGGATTGATTCGCTGAATCGCGTGATCGTTTTCGGCGGCATCGAGCCCGGTGCGCCGCTGCCGAAAACGACCGGCTACGTTTACACGACTGGCGGCGGCCCGGGCGCGGCCATCGCGGCGAAGCACACTGCGGTTCACGATTTCGCCTTCACGTCGGACAATTTGAAGCGCGTGTATTCCATCGGCGGCGCGACCGGCGCGGGGCTGACTGGTGCCACTGCGGACGTGGAGCGCTACGATGCGGCGACAAATACTTGGACGGTGCTCGCTTCGCTGCCATCCGCGCGCATCAGCGCGACAGCGAGCTACGACGCACACGGACACATCCTCGTTTTCGGCGGCACCGATGCGGCGGGCGCGCAGTCGCTCAACGTTTTCTCCTACAACATCGCGACGAATGCGTGGACGCAGCTCGGGGACATACCCACCGGCTCCGGCGCGGGTCGCGTCGCGCAACTCGGCGCGGACAATCTGGTCTATCTCGTCGGCGGCGCGGGCACCGTGCAGACCTCGATGTATGACTCGGCGGCGGACGCGTGGTTTTCTGGCCCCGCGCTTTCCATCGCCCGCGCCACACCCGCGTGCGCGCTCGGCAACGACGGCTTCATCTACGTGATGGGCGGCGACAATCCAGGGAACGGCAACAACGGTCTCGCGACGGTGGAAAAATTTGACACCTCCGCGACCATCGCGCCGCAGATCGTCTCCTACATTTATTTCTACGGCACCACGCTGCACGTCGGCACACCGTTCAGCTACAAGGCGATCGCGCTCGGAAATCCTCGGCCCACTTTCTCGCTCACCACGAAACCGTCGGGCATGACGATCGATCCCGTCACGGGCGTCGTCGCGTGGACTCCGGTGACGGCGAATATCGGCAACAATCTCGTGACCGTGCGCGCGACGAGCAGCGCGGGGATCGGCGAGCAGACGTTCACGATCCCAGTGACGCCCGTGCCGATCATTGGCGACATCACGCCGCCGACTGCGCCCGCGAGTATCTCGCTCGTGTATCGCAGCGCGACGACCGTCACGCTCACCTGGCCCGCCGCGACGGACGACGTGGGCGTCGTGAGCTACAACATCTACGGCTTTTTCCGCAGGTCTGGTCGCGGCGGCGGCAACGGCATCTCGCTCATCAAGAGCGGCATCACCGGCCGCTCCTACATCGCGAGCGGAATCTACAGCGCCTACTACGTCGCCGCGGTGGATGCCGCGGGAAATATCTCGCCGCGCTCGCCCGGCGTCTCCGCTGGCGTGCTCACGCTGCCCGTGATTTCGCGCACGGACTTCACCCAATCCACGACCGTCATCGTCGGCGATTCGTTCCAGCTTTCGCTCGCCGCGGCTGCGAATCCGACGCCCACTTTCACCACGATCAGCGGTCCTGCGGGCATGACGCTCTCGCGCACGAGCGGCCCGATCGCGGTAAATGATTACGCCGTCGTGCAATGGCAACCGACTTCCGCGCAGGTCGGCACGAACACGTTCACCGTCTTCGCGACGAACCCGAACACCACCGGCGGCAGCGCGACTTTCACCGTGACGGTGCTGCCGAACGGCTTCGACAATCTCCCGCCGACGCCCGTCGCGCAGATGACCGTGAGCAACCTCGCGTCGGATCACGCCACGCTCACGTGGACCGCTGCGGGCGACAACATCGGCGTGACGAACTACCACATCGTCGCGACGCATTTCGGCGCGCCGGGCGAGGCGAACCAGGTCATCCCGCTCGATGTCGCGGGCACGGAACTCACGACGACGCTCACCGGCCTCATCCCCGCCGCGGGCTACACCGTGAGCATCACGCCGTCCGATGCGGCGGGAAATGTCGGCCCTGCGACGAGTATCTTTTTCGGCACGCCGACGGGCACGGTCACGCCGCTGAGCGCGGTGCATACTTTCGCGATCAGCGATGTCAGCGCGCCGGGTGCGAATCCGAATTTCGCAACGGGCGTGAATGCGGGCGGACAGGTCTCCGGCTACGCGACGGTCGGCGCAAATGGCGCGCAGGCATGGCGCTTCACGCCAGGCACGGGCACGGCGAATTTGCCGACGTTCGGCGGCACGGATGCGCGCGCGCTCGGCATCAATGACGCGGGAAAAGTGACCGGCTACTCGACGGATGCGGCGGGCTTCGCACACGGGTTTGTTTTCAGCACGGCGGGCGGACTCACGGACATCGGCGGCAACGGCAGCAGCGGTTCGATTTTCGCGCAGCACATCAATACGAGCGGGCAGGTCGCGGGCTTCTCGTCGAGCGCGGGGATCGATCAGTCGTTCCGCTTTTCACCTCCCGCCACGATGGTAAATCTCACGCCGATCCCGAACGCGCCCGCACCCGCGACGCTGACGGCTTACGGCATGAATGACGTGGGCCGCATCGTCGGCGCGGGCAGTTCGCCGAGCGGTTTCAACCGCGCGTTCAGCTCGGATGCGGGCGGCACGACCGTGACGGAAATCGGCACGCTCGGCGGCGATGAGAGCTTCGCGTATGCGATCAACAACGCGGGCAAAATCGTCGGCACGTCGTCGTCGCTGAGCATTGACACGCACGCGTTCCTTTTCACCGACGGCGCGGGCATGACGGACCTCGGCACGCTCGGCGGCTACGTCTCGTCTGCGTTCGCGCTCGACACTGCGGGCAACGTCGTCGGCGCGGCGCAGGATGGCGCGGGTGTGATGCACGCCTTCGTGTGGTCCGCGACGCTCGGGATGCGCGATCTGAATGAATGCGTGCCGGTGAATTCCGGCTGGGTGCTGAACGAGGCGCGCGGTATCAATGACGCGGGCGTGATCGTCGGCAGCGGGACATTCAACGGACAGACGCGCGCGTTCCTGCTCACGCCGAAAACCGGCGCGGACATCGCCCCGCCGGTCGCCGTCGCGAAGGCCGCGAACATCACGAGCATCAGCGCGGGCGCGCAGATTTTCCCGGTCACGTTTTGGGATGACGTGAGCGTGCTGAATGCGAGCGTCGCGCAGGGTGCGGTGCGCGTGACGGGGCCGAGTGGCTACAACCAAGTCGCGACTTTTTACAACAAGGCGGCGACGGCGGATGCGATCAAGATCACGGCGAATTTCTACGTGACGGCGTCGGACGTAAATTTCCAATGGACCGGTGCGGCGAACGGCACCTACACGATTTCCATCGAGCCAAATGTCGTGCGCGACACCGCGGGAAATTACATGCCCGGCGGACCGATCGGCACGTTCACTGTGACGACGGAGACGAAGCCGCTCGCGAGCTTCGCGCCCGCCGCGTCGCCCGTCACGATGGCGGTGCCGGCGACTTACACGCTCACCGCGCTGAGTTCGTATCCGAGTGCGGCGACGGATGTGTTCACGTTCGTCATCGATTGGAAAAACGACGGCACGAATTTGCAGACCGTGACCGGTGTGAGCGGCACGACGGTGACGCAAACGTTCAGCTCGACGGGCACGTTCAACACGCGCCTCGTCGTGACCGACACGCATGGCGTTTCGACCGGCGATTTGTTTTTCCCCGTCGGCGTCGTGAATCCCGGCAACCCGCAAACGTGGACCGCCGCGCCGCAGCTCTCGAACGGGCGCAGGCTCGCCGTCGGGCTCAACTCGAGCGGCACGCTGCTCGCCATCGGCGGCACGCCGGCGAACGGCAACCGCGGTCCCGTGGATGCGCTCGCACCCGGCGCGGCGCAGTTTGCCCAAGCCGCGCAACTGCCGACCGCGCCGATCGGCTTCGGCGCGGGGATTGATTCGCTGAACCGCGTGATCGTTTTCGGCGGCATCGATGCCGCGACGCCAAAAGCGACCGGCTTCGTTTACACCACGACCGGCGGCGCGGGCGCGGCCATCGCCGCGAAAAATTTCGCCGTGCATGATTTCGCCTTCGCGACGGACAACCTGCACCGCATCTATTCCATCGGCGGAGCGACCAGCGCGGACGCGACGGTCGGCATCGCAAGCGTCGAGCGTTACGCTGCGGCGACCAATTCCTGGAGCACACTCGCGCCGCTCCCCGAGGCGCGCGTTGGCGCGACGGCGACGTATGACGGCCACGGCCACATCATCGTGATCGGCGGCATCGAGCCCGTGTCCGCCCTCCCGACGGCCACCGTCTTTTCCTACAACATCGCCGCGAATGCGTGGTCGCAACTCAGCAACGTGCCGAACGGCGCGACCACTGGCCGCGTGGCCGCACTCGGCGCGGATGGGCTTGTTTACTTGATCGGCGGCCTGAACAGCGCGGCGGTGCTCGTCTTCGATTCCGTCGCCGACTCGTGGTATTCCGCGCCGTCGCTCTCCACCGCGCGCAACGCGCCCGCCGTCGCGCTGGGCGACGATGGCTTCCTCTACGTGATGGGCGGCGACTATCCCGCCGCGAGCAACAACGCGCTCGACACCGTGGAGAAGATCGACACCGGCAGCAGCATCGCGCCGCAGATCATCTCCTTCGAACCGTCCGCCGCGAGCGTGCAGGTCGCCTCGACGTTCAGCTATAAAGTGATCGCGCTCGGCAATCCGCGCCCCGTCCTTTCCCTCGCCGCCGCGCCTGCCGGCATGATGCTCGACGCGACGAGCGGCCTCATCACCTGGACGCCCGCCGCGAATCAAACCGGCACCACCATCGTGACCGTGCGCGCCACGAGCAGCGCGGGAATCGGGGAGCAGACCTTCTCCATCACCGTCACGCCGATCCCGAGCGACACGATCAAGCCCACTGCGCCCGCGAGCATCTCACTCACCTCGCGCACGGCGACGACCGTCACGCTCACCTGGCCCGCCGGGTCGGACAATGTCGGCGTGTTGAGCTACAACATCTACGGCTTGTTCCGCAGGACCGGTCGCGGGGGCGGATCATTCATCGGGCTCTTGAAGACCGGCATCACCGCCCGCTCCTACATCGCGCCCGGAACGAACAGCGCCTACTACGTCGCCGCAGTGGACGCTGCGGGAAATGTCTCGCTGCTCTCACCAGCCGTCGCCGCCGGAGTGCTCACGCTGCCCGTCATCACGCGCTCGAATTTCAACGAGTCCACGACCGTCATTGTCGGCAATTCGCTACTGCTCTCGCTCACCGCGACGGCGAATCCCGGCCCGCCGACGTTCAGCACCTTCACCGGCCCCGCCGGCCTCACCGTCGCGCGCACCGCCGGCCCGAACCCGCTGCTCGACTACGCCGTCGTGCAATGGCAGCCGACCGCCGCAGACGTTGGCGTGAACACTTTCACCGTCTCCGCGACGAACCCGAACACCACCGGCGGCAGCGCGACATTCACCGTCACCGTTTTGCCAAATGGCACCGACACCGTGAAGCCCACGCCCGTCGCGCAGATAACCGCGAGCGATGTGTCCTTCGACCACTGCACGCTCACCTGGACACCCGCCGGCGACAACATCGGCGTGACGAACTACCACATCGTCGCCACGCACTTCGGCCTGCCCGGCGTGTCGAATCACATCGTCACGCTCGACATCCCCGGCGCGAATCTCACCACGCCGCTCACCGGCCTGCTCCCCGCGTCCGGCTACAACGTGAGCATCACCCCGTCCGACGCCGCCGGAAACGTCGGCCCGACGACAAGCACGCTCGTCTTCTCCACGCTGACCGAGCCCTTCGTGAATTTCCGCCTGTCCCCCGGCACCGCTCATGGCACGCTCGCACTCGACTGGCAGACCGCCGGTTCAGCGTGGAATTTCACCGTCGAATACACCGACTCGCTCGCGACGCCCAACTGGCAGCCCGTCGTGCCCGTCACGCAATGGCCGAGCGCGATCACGCACTTCACCGTCACGCCGGATGCGGGAGTGCCGTCGCGGTTCTTCCGCGTGGTGGCGTCTCCGACGGGGCTATAGCGCCGACGTTTGGTGATGTGTCACGTTGAAAAAAATACGCCGTCATTCAGAGCGGAGCCGTTGGAGGCTTTGCGACAAAGGCGGAGCGAAGAATCGCTGACTCTAACGGGCGGAGGCGGTCTGGTGGGAACACGCGCTCGCCCGTCCCCGCCGCCTCCGCCCGCGTTCTGTCAGCGGTTCTTCACTGCGTTTCGCCCCGCCTGCGCTCTCGGCGAAACTCCGTTCAGAATGACGGCAGGTTTTTAGAAATACCCCCGGCGTTTGTAACAAAGCCGTTACCGTTCTCCGCTTTGCCGGGGCCGGTCTTCGGCGGAAAATTTCACCGCTCGTTTCCCCTTCAGCCTATGAAAACACTCACGCTTCTTTTTGCGGCGATCCTTTTTGCCGCGCTCTCGTTCAGCGCGTTCGCGCAGACCGTCACCATCACCGCGACCGATGCCGCCGCCGCGGAGACCGAGGCGGGCGCGGTGCCAAACCCCGGCAGCATCCAGATCACGCGCACGGGGAGCACCACGGGCGCGCTCACGGTATGGGTGATCGTCAGCGGCGTGGCCGTGCAGGGGACGGATTACACTTTCGGCAGCCCCATCGGTACGAGTGTCGTCATCCTGGCGGGAAGCTTCCAAAACGGCGGGCGGCGCGAACGTGCCGTACACCGTCGGCGCGGCGGATCGCGCCATCGTGAACATCGCGGATAACGAAGACCCGCTCGCGCCGGTGCGCGCGGTGGTGAGTGTGGTGGTGAGTGTGGTGGTGAGTGTGGTGGTGAGTGTGGTGGTGAGTGTGGTGGTGAGTGTGGTGGTGAGTGTGGTGCCGCTCGATCCGTCCGGCACGGAGACGCCGGGCGGGAGCGATCCCGTCGTCTTCCGCATCAATCGCACGACCAACCTCACGCCCGCGCTCACGGTGCGCTACGCACTCGGCGGCACGGCCACGCGGGATGCGGATTACACGAGCCCGCCCGCGACGATCACGATTCCCGCCGGGGCCGCGTTTGTGGATGTGCCGGTGGCGCCCATCGACGACCCCTTCATCGAACCGGCGGAGACGGTCATTTTCACGCTGCTCCCGACGGATGTGACGGGCACTCCGCTCCCGTCGCAGGCGTATGCGGTGGACACGCTCGCAGGCACGGCGACGGGGACGATTTTCAGCGACGATCTTCCGCCGCGTCCGGCGCTCACGATCACCGCGCCGGGCACGAATGGCGCGGCGGCTTCGGGCCGACCGTTCACGGTGAATTTCACGGCGTCGGCGGCGAATGGATACATCACGCACTACAACGTGAATGCCGGGGGCGGCACGTCGGCTTTCGGCGGGGCGAATCTCCCCGCGGCCACGCCGGCGGTTTCGCTCCAAGTCACCGACGTGTTCGCCTATCACGAGCTTTGGCCCGGACGCACCGCGTCCTTCGCGGTCACGCGCAGCGGCGGCGACCTTTCGCAGAGTCTCGCGGTGAATTACACCGTCGGCGGCAGCGCGACCAACGGCGTGGGCTACGTGGCGCTGCCCGGCGTCATCACCATCCCGGCGGGCGGCACGCAGGCGACGATTTTGGTGAATCCCTACACCGCCTATTCCGGCCACGCCAAGATCACGCTGTGACCCTCGACGATCAGGTAGCGCACGCTTGCGCTGAGATGGTGATCCGTGAATGGCGAGTGGCCGCCCACGCGCCACCCTTCAGCAATCAATTTCCGCCGCTACTCCGCCGCCGCGGCAGGAGCCTTCTCCTTTTTCGGAGCGGGCTTCTTCTTCACCGCTTTGGCCTTCACCGGAGTGGCCTTGGATTTCGCCTTCACTCGCGCGAGGTAGTCGAGGCGGCGGCGGCGTTTTTGGATTTTGTTCGTTTGCTGGCCCATAAGTTTTTGGATGTGTTTTTTGGAAGTGGAGCGCAGTGGTTACGCGCACTCGGTCACGCGGTCAAGCAAAGCGCACCGCTTCATACGCCTCGGCCAGCGGCAGCCGCGCTTCGATCTCCGGCAGCGCGATCATGCGGCGGACGATACCGCGCCCGCCATGCCGCGCAATCTTCGCTTTCTCCCCCATTGACGCACCCGGCCACCGCCCCCATATTCCGCGCCCTTTTGCAAAACGACAACTACCAGGACATCGACATGGAACACATCCGCAACATCGCCATCATCGCTCACGTCGATCACGGCAAGACCACCCTCGTGGATCAGCTTCTCAAGCAGGCTGGCACCTTCCGCGCGAACGAATCGAAAGCCACCGAAGTCCGCATCATGGACTCGATGGACCTCGAGCGGGAAAAGGGCATCACCATCAAGGCGAAGAACGCCGCCTTCAAATGGCACGACTACCATGTGAACATCGTGGACACCCCCGGCCACGCCGATTTCGGCGGCGAGGTCGAGCGCATCATGAAGATGATTGATGGCGTGCTGCTCGTGGTGGACGCCTATGACGGCCCGCAGGCGCAGACGAAATTCGTTTTGAAAAAGGCGCTGGAAAACGGCGCGAAGCCGATCGTGGTCATCAACAAGATCGACCGCGAAAACGCCCGCCCGCACAAGGTGCTCGACATGGTGTTCGAGCTTTTCATGGAGCTGAACGCCACCGACCTGCAGCTCGATTTTCCCGTCATCTACGCCTCGGCCCGCGACGGCTACGCGATGAAGGAAATCCACGAGGAGAGCACCACGATGGAGCCGCTTTTCGAAGCGATCATCAAATACATCCCGGCTCCCGCGAAGAGCGACGTGCAATATTTTCAGATGCTCGTCTCGAACCTCGACTACTCCGACTACCTCGGCCGCATCGCCTATGGCCGCATCATCAGCGGGCGCGTGAAAGTCGGCGACAACGTGGTCCACATCTCCAAGGATGGGAAACGTGAGCGCGCCAATGTCACCGCGCTTTTCGGCCACGTCGGCCTCGCCAAAGTGGAACTCAAGAACGCCAGCGAAGGCGACATCATCGGCCTCTGCGGCTTCGAGGATGCCTTCATCGGCGAGACCATCACCGACACCGAGGAGCGCATGCCGATTCCCTTCGTGGACATCGATCCGCCCACGATCACGATGAAAATCTGCATCAACGACGGCCCGCTCGCCGGTCGTGAAGGCAAGCTCCTCACCGCCCGCCAGGTCCGCGAGCGCCTCGTCCGTGAGACCCGCACGAACGTCTCCATCCTTTTTGCCGACACCGATGTCGCCGGCCATTTTGAAATCCAGGCCCGCGGCGAAATGCAGATCGCCATCATCGTCGAGCAGATGCGCCGCGAAGGCTTTGAAATCCTCGTTTCCCGGCCCGAGGTCATTTTCCACCGCGACGAAGACGGCACCCTCCTCGAACCCCTCGAAACCCTCTACGTCGATGTCCCCAATGAAAACCTCGGCGACATCCTTCAGTCCCTCGCCGGACGCAAAGCCGACATCACGCACATGGAGCACAACCCGCACAGCGTCACCGTGCAGGCCGTCGTCCCCACGCGCGGCCTTATCGGCTTCGAGACCGACCTCGTGAATGCCACCAAGGGCCACGGCATCATGTCCCACATTTTCAAAGAATACGGCGAGCACAAGGGCGACATCCCCACGCGCAACAACGGCGTGCTCGTGGCCATGGAGCAGGGCATCAGCACCGCCTATTCGCTGGAGACCATCCAGGAGCGCGGACGCCTTTTCATCGGCGCGCAGATCGAGGTCTATGAAGGCATGATCATCGGCGAAAACGCCCGCAACGACGACATGCCCGTCAATCCCTGCCGCGCGAAAAAGCTCTCCAATATGCGCAGCACCGGCGACGGCAAAGGCGTGAGCCTCTCGCCGCCGCTCACCATGACGCTGGAGCGTTCGCTCGAATACATCGCGCCCGACGAATACGTGGAAGTTACGCCCAAGAGCCTCCGCCTCCGCAAAAAAATCCTCGATGCCAACGGCCGCAAACGCGCCGGGGCGAAGGTCGGGTAGGCGGGATCGTGGCGGGCGGATGAAGGGACGGGCGTCCACGGGAGCGGTGTGCTTCCAGCCGTCGGCCACCAGCTACGCAGAACGCGGCCATGCCCACGCGCAGCTTGGTCCCGACTGAATCGCCAAGGTGGATGGCGTCGCTCCGCGCGCCATGCGATAGCCGCGCCGAAGGCCCATCTTTCAGGGGGCGTCTAAAAAATCAAATTGCGAGCCATCCTGAGCGGAGCGGTGGAGGAAAGGCGGGCGGAGCGCAGCCGAAGGACCTCGTGGAGTCCCCAGCGACGTCGCCCTTGATGCGACGGGATCGTTGCCTCCCCGCTTCCGCCCCCACGGAAGTCCGCTCAGGATGACACGCGGGAGGGAGTTTTTAGCCTAAATCCGTGGTTCCTATTTCCGGATTTAGGATAAGGAGAAACGAGGCAGTGCTGGCCCGGAACATCTAGGGAGGCGCTGATTGAAACAAGATGGAGTCCACGAAAAACACCAAACACACGAAAATGCAGACCAAACCAGAGGACGCGCACCGTCGGGCTCTA
>JAYWEB010000381.1:0-3200 GCA_043779575.1 Chthoniobacter sp.
TGGAAACCGACGCCCGCCACTGGGTGCCGCTCTGGTTCTGCGGCGGCCTGCTCATTTACAACGCCGACCGCCTCCGCCGCGACCCCGCCGACCCACTCAACGTCCCCGCCCGCACCGCCGCCAGCGCCCGCTACCGCACCGCCAGCAGCATCACGCTGGCGCTCGCCGCGCTCGTCCTCCTCGGCCTGCCGCTCGGGCGGCGCGAATGGCTCACGCTCGCGCTCGTCCTCGGTGGCGGCGTCTGCGCGCTCGGCTACTCCATCCCCATCCTCGGCTTCCGCTGGAAAGACGTGCCGCTCTGCAAAACTCTCTTCGCCCCCGCCGTCGTCACCGCCGCCGTCTTTGCACTCCTCCTTTTCGTCGCCACACCCACCCAGCCCAGCGGCATCGACCAACCACGCGGCTGGAACCTCTTCGGCTTCCTCTTCACCGTCGTCCCGCTCGTCCCGTGGGCCTTTTGCCTCCTCCTTTTCAACATGCTCCTCTGCGACCTCCGCGACCTCCCCGGCGACCGCGCGTGCGGCATCCGCAGCATCCCCGTCCTCTGGGGTGAAAAGGGTGCGCGCCGCCTGCTCTGGACGCTCGCCGTGCTCGGGCAGCTCCTCCTCTCCGGCCTGATCTTCCTTCGCGATTCCGGCGCCCTCCCCTTCGTCCTCCTCTCCCTCCTCACCGGCCTCCACCAAGCCTGGCTCCTCCACGCCACCCGCCATCCCCGCAGCGAACGCTTTTACGAATGGGTCGTGGAAGGACTGCTCTACCTCCCCGCCCTCGCCTGCGGTCTCGCGTTCATCCTCACCCACTCCGCGCGCTGATGCCGGAGCGCCGTCCCGCTCCGTTCCTCAATCCTGCTCCTGCTCTTGCTCTTGCTCTTGCTCTTGCTCTTGCTCTTGATCCCTTCCCCCGCTGTTGAAGGATCAAGATCAAGAGCAAGAGCAGGAGCAGGATGATTTTTTAGACGCCCCCTAAAGCCCCGTCGGATGCCGCATCACACATCCATCCGCCGGACGATCCCGCATCGTCCACTTCGGACCCCTCGGCCCCTTGGTCCACCCGGTATCAAACCTCAACCCCGCCACCGACATGAAGACGTGCCCCCGTCTCGCCCACACCGTGATCCACTCCCCCTCCCCCGACTCCCCGAAACGGCGAAACTCCCCCGAAATCCGCACCCCCCGCATCAGCCCCGCATTGCGCAAAACATAGCTCGCCGCCCCGCTGCAATCGTAGGCCGCATCCTCCTCCACCCCATGCCCCGCGCCATAGCCATACGGCAGCCCCGCGATCCGGTTTCCCGCCGCGATCGCCGCGTAAACCTGCGGCGGCGCGTCCGCCGGAGCCTCCGCATAACTACCCACCAAAGACGCCGTCCTCCCCGGCACATAGCGATAGGTGTAACCTGGGCACCCGCAGCCCGCGAAAAGCGCCAGCAACGGCAGCAAAAAAAGCACGCGCAAAGACATGATGCCCCATCCTTAGCAAAGCGAAGGCCACCACTGCAAACCCGCACAAAGCAGCTTGGGCTTCAGCCCAAAAAACCGCCCCGTCCGGCGCCTCACAGCCGCCATGCCGGGGTGTGATTAAGAGGGCGACTAAAAAATTCCCGCGAGTCTGTCTCTTCCGCTTAATCTTCCTCCTCGCAGGCTCCCGAAAGAGGGAAAGTTAAGAGGAAAAAGAAGAGAAAGGGCTTTATTAGACGCCCTCTAACAGCCTGTTGAAAAACTCACGGAGCTTGGGTGGATGGCGTCACTCCGCGCGCCAGCGCCACTCTGAAAGATGGGCCTGCGGCGGGGCATGGCATGGCGCCAGGAAGCGTTTTCCAACAGCCTGCTAAGACTGGTGCAAAATGCGATGCCTACTCTTTGTCCCGACGGCACTGCGGAAATTAGCCCGTGGTGCAGCGAGTCCAAGAGCGAGAGCCACCGGGATTCGGGAAAAAGACGAATCCGCCGCAGAGGGCCGATGGGAGGCGCAGCCGCGCGCGGGATTTGTCCGCCGGGCCGCAGCCTTGCCCGCGGCTCCGCGCCCGGCTACGAGTGGCGGCATGGACCTGCTGAATTCTCTCCAGACGCACTTCGGCCACGACAGTTTCCGCCCCGGTCAGGAGGACGTGATTCGCGCGCTGCTCGCCGACAAATCGGCGCTCGCACTTTTCCCCACGGGCGCGGGGAAGTCGCTTTGCTACCAGCTTCCCGCGGTGCTCCGCGAGGGGACGGCGCTCGTCATCTCGCCGCTCATCGCGCTGATGAAAGATCAGGTCGATGCGCTGCGGGCGCGCGGCATCGCAGCGGCGCGGCTCGACTCGAGTCTCACGGCGGAGGAAACGCAGCGCGTATATGCGGACTTGCGCGCGGGCGTGCTGAAGTTGCTCTACGTCGCGCCGGAGCGGCTTTCGGGCGAGGCGTTTCTGGACCGGATTCGACGGGTGAAAATTTCGCTGCTCGCGATTGATGAGGCGCATTGCATTTCGGAGTGGGGCCACAATTTTCGCCCCGAATATCTGCGCCTCGCGCGCGTCGCGGAAGAGCTGGCGCTGCGGCCCGTGCTCGCGCTCACGGCCACGGCGACGCCGGAGGTGGCGCGCGATATTTGCACGGCGTTCGGCATCGCGCCGCAGCGGCATGTGCAGACTTCTTTCCGCCGGAAAAACCTGCACCTGCGCGTGACGCCGTGCGCCGCGCGCGAAAAGCTGGCGGTGCTCGCGAAGCGCCTCGCCAGCGCGAAGGTGCGACCCGCCGTGGTCTATGTCACTTTCCAAAAAACCGCCGAGGACGTGGCCGCGCATCTCGCGCGGGCGGGGCTCTCGGCGCAGGCGTATCACGCGGGGATGAAGCCCGAGGAACGCGATGCGACGCAGAACGCATTCATGCGCGGCAACACGGAAATCATCGTCGCTACCATCGCGTTCGGCATGGGGATTGATAAGGCGGACATCCGCAGCGTCATCCATTTCAACCTGCCGAAGACGCTCGAAAACTATCAGCAGGAAATCGGGCGCGCGGGCCGCGACGGGCAGCCCGCGCTCTGCGAACTGCTCGCCTGTGCCGACGACGCGGTGCCGCTGGAAAACTTCACGCTCGGCGACACGCCCGAGCCGCGTGCGGTCGAGGCGCTCGTGAGAAAGATGCTCGGTTCCGGCGAGGAGTTCGACGTGAGCCGCTACGATCTCAGCCAGGAGACGGACATCCGCCCGCTCGTCGTCG
>JAYWEB010000382.1:0-3188 GCA_043779575.1 Chthoniobacter sp.
GAGTCCACGAAAAGAACGAAAGGACACGAAATGGGGAACTCCGTTTTTCGTGTCCTTTCGTGCTTTTCGTGGACTCATCTCGCCGCGCGGCTGCGCGGGCAGCACTTCCACATTTATCTCATCGCCTACGGCGCGTTCCGGTTCGCCCACGAGTTCCTGCGCGCGACGCCGCGGATGGCGGGAACTTTCTCCGGCTACCAGATCGCCGCGCTGGCCTGCGTAGCGCTGGGCGCGTGGCGTTTCGCGGCGCGGGCGCGCTCAGTAGCGCGGGACTGACGGATCGATTTCCTGCGACCACGCATCGATGCCGCCGGCGATGTTCGTGGCGTCGGCAAAGCCGCGCTGCACGAGAAACGCCGTGGCCTGCGCGGAGCGGGCACCGTGGTGGCAGAGCAGGAGCAGCGGTTGCGCGGGGTCGGTGAGTTTTTCCGCGGCGATGGCCGGCCATTGCGACAGCGGGAGCAAGTCGGCCCCGGCGATCCGCGCGAAGGCGAATTCCCCGGCCTCGCGCACGTCGATCAGCCGCGGCGGGGTCGGCCCGGCGAGGCGCTGGCGCGCTTCCGCGACGGAGATTTCCGGGAGCGGCATGCGGCGTCAGTTGGTGATCGTGACCGGCGTGCCGACGTCCACGTTTTGGAAAAAAGTGGCCGCCATGAAGCCGGGCATACGGATGCAACCGTGCGAGGCCGCATAGCCGGGGAGGAAGCCCTCGTGCATCCCGGTGCCGCCGACGATCCGCATGAAGTTTGGCATCCGCGCGCCGTCGTAGATCGCGCCTTTGGGCAGCGGATCCACTTCGCGGTCGATCTCCTTTTTGATGATGCTCCCGTCGCGGTCCACGTAATCGCCGAAGCGCGAGGAGACGTGATCCTTATCCTTCTGGATGATTTTGAAAGTGCCGGGCTTGGTGTCGAAACCTTCGCGCCCCGAGGAGATGGCCGAGACGCCGACGAGCAGGTCGCCCTTGTAGAAATAGGCTCGCTGTTCGCGGAGGCTGATGCGGATCGAGGGCTTGCCGGAAACGTGATCGCCGTCCCAGTAGGAGACATTGTCCGCGTGGCCGCGGGGCGCTACGGGCGGTCGGGTGTGCTGGCTGTGGTAGCCGCCGAGATAGACGGTCTCGCCGGAGGAGCGCGGGTCGTGGTCCGCGCAGGCGGAAAAGAGCAGCGCGGTCAGAAAGAGGAGGCCGGGAGTGCGGAGCATTTTTTGGGAAGGCGCGGGAGGTTAGCGAGGTCGGGGCGAGCGTCAAGGGCGCGGCGTTTTTTGGAAAAGTAGAAAAAGGGATCAGGAAAGCGCGGACTCCGGGGTATTGCTCGCTCACATACGGTTTCGTTCCATGCCCGGCGCTCGCCGGGGACGTGAGCCGTTCCACTGCAAACAAAGACCAATGCCATGACCCTGAAAAACTTCAGTTCCGCCCTCCTCCTCGTGGCTGCCGCCAGCGTGGCGCAGGCCGCGCCTCCCGCCACCGTGCCCGTGGGCAACCCCGGCAACAGCGCCGACGCCACCGGTTACGGCGCCGTCGCTTACGCCTACCAGATCGGCAAGTTCGAAGTGACCAACGCCGAGTATTGCGAGTTTCTCAATGGAGCCGCCAAGACCGACACCTATGAACTCTACGAGCCGCGCTCCACCCGCCGATTCCTATGAAATTTCTCCCACGCCTCGTCAAATCCACCCTCCCAGCCCTCGTCGCGTTTGTTTTCGCCGCGCTGCCGACCCACGCCAAGACCTACTACGTCAGCCAGTCCACTGGCGACGACAGCGCGACCGGCACCACCGTCACGACCCCGTGGAAGACGCTCGCCAAAGCCTCCATCGAATATCAGCCCGGCGACAGCATCCTGCTCAAGAAGGGCGACACCTGGAACGAGGAGCTGTCCCCCAAAGGCAGCGGCACCCCGGAGCAGCCCATCTTCATCAGTTCCTACGGCGAGGGAAAAAAGCCGGTTATTGACCGCGAGGATTTTAAGCAGGACCGGAGCGGCATCCGCCTCGCGAACCAGGGAGGCTACAAGATCACCGGCCTTGAGTTTGCCCACTGCATGACCGGCATCTACGCGGAATACGCCAAGGGTTCCCCGACCCACAAATACCTTTGGATCGAGGACTGTTACTTCCACGATTCCATGCTCTACGGGCACTACGAGAACTACCCCAAGACCAAGATCGGCCTGGGTGTCTGTCTCTTCTCCTTCGAACTCGCCAACAAGATCGTCCTGACCGACATCATGGTGAAAAACTGTGTCTTCCGCCGGCTCGCCTCCGGCTTCTGGACCAACAGCCCGGACAACTTCAACAGCAAGGCGTCCTTCATCTACAACTTCGGCAACCTCAACTTCGACAACTGCCTCTTCGAGGAAGGCTACCAGTGGCAGCTCGGCATCCGCGGCGTGGATAAGGGCAGCGTCAAAAACTGCGTCACTCATGACATTGGCCGCGGCTTCAAGTCCTTCAACGGCGTGGCCGGAGCCATGTTCTTCCGGTGCAAGGACTGGGTCTTCGAGGACAGCGAATGGGGCTGCGTCGATATTGGCCTTGGCAGCGGCGACGGTGAGGCCTTCGACTTCGAGGGCAACTGCGACAACATGACGATGCGCAACTGCAACTTCCACGACAGCGACGGCCCCGGCTTTCTCCTCTGCTGCTACTCTTCCGACGGCAACCCGAACAAAGGCATCGTCATGGAGAACTGTGTCATCAACGGGAAATCCAAACGCCCCATCCAGCCAAAGGTGAAAGCGGCGATCCTCAACACCACGGACTGGACGGAAGCCACCTGGAAAAACTGCCGCTTTTACCTCTCCAAAGGCGAAGTCATCATGAAGGTGATGGATTCAGAGTTCATTAAGGACAAGGCCGTCAAGAATACCGATAAGCCAGACCAGCGCTCCGCCTTCACCAACTGCTTCGTCAAAGACCTCAGCGCCGCCTGCGGCTCGCAGCAGCACCCCGCCAAGCTCACCGCCTCCCCGAGCACCGCCACCGAGGGCCAGTGGTTCCAGCTCGATTTCGGCCAGCCCGTCGAGATCAATGAATTCAAGCTCAAGGAAGACGCCGCCTCCGGCATCTCCCGCTACCTCATCGAGTATTGGGACGACAAAGAATCCGGATGGATGAGCTGCTTCAACGGCATGGGCATCGGCGGGGAATTCATCGCCGCCATCGTCCCCCGCACCACCGCCAAA
>JAYWEB010000383.1:0-7864 GCA_043779575.1 Chthoniobacter sp.
AGGGATGAAAGCGGGCGAGCTTTCGCAGACGGGGATCATCATGCTTATGCTGCTGCGCTCGGTCGCTGAACGCGGCACTTACGATGAGTCGGATTTCACGCGCCGACTCGACGAAGAACTCCTGCCGAAACTCAGCGCCGACCCTTTCAGCGGGCCGGGCGGTTATACCAATCACTCCTTCCGGCAAGTCTGGCAGGCGCGCGTGAAGGAAAAGAAATCGTGGGCCGAAGCGGGCGGCAATGCCGACACCTCCGAAGCCGCCGAGCGCGTTAGCATCCTTGCCGCGGCGTTTGCCGCCGATCCGTATCTCGCGGCGAAATACGCGCTCGACTGCTGCCGCCTCACGCAGACCGATCCGCTCGTCGCGCAGCAAAGCGTCGCCTTCGCCTGCGTGCTCGCGGCGCTCGTGCGCGGCGAGGCGTTCGATGAGCAGCTTTCCGACAAGCTGATGGACCTCGTCGGCAGCGGCGCGCTGCCTTTCGTGGCGAAAACCTCAATCGCCGCCGCCAAAAAATCGGCCAGGCCGTCATTCGGTTTTCCCTCGCCCGATGCGCTGCTGCTTCCCTCGTGGATCGCGCAGGCCGCACACGATCCCGACATCCCCATCGAGCCCGCGTGGAAAGTCTCACTCGTTTATGGGATGTCTTGCGCGATCAATTTCGTGCTGCCCGGCGCGTATTACATGGCCGCAAAATTTCCCGGCGACTTCGAGAGCGCCGTGCTCCACGCACTCAATGGCGGCGGCCAAAATATGTCGCGTGCCTGCCTCACCGGCGCGCTCGTCGGCGCGCAAGCGGGCCTGCGCGGCATCCCCGCGCGCTTCATCGAAGGGCTCGACGGCGGCGAGGAAATCGTCGCCCTCGCGCAACGCGTCGCAGCCACGGCCTCAAATTAAGAATGGCCGCGAAGAAAATCCCTACGTCCGCCCCAGCTTAGTCGGCGGTGGGCTTGGTCGGATTGCCGAGCTTTGTGATCTTGCGCGTGAGGCGTTCTCGTTCCGGCCCGTCGGTATGTTCGGCGTCCGCCTGCACGTCCAATGCCTTCTTCTGCCCTGCATCCAGATGATTTGTCGCGGCCGGCTCGGTCGCTTCGGTACGAGTTGCAGGTTTTTCGTTTTTCATAAAGGAGCGGGCCTGCCGATGAATCCGAGCGGATGCCGTGGGCTAAAGTTTTTCCGCCTTTTCCTCATCTGACGCGGAGACGCGGATGGCGTGATCGGCTTCCGAGAGACCGTCCTCGATCAGCCGCTCGCCGATGTTCTCCTCGCCCTCCAGAGTCGTGCGCTCGACCCGATGCCCAATCTGCTCGGGCGGATCGTCCCACGTGGTCACTTGTTCCAGCGCGAAGTCCGCTTCCGGCGCCGAAGGCACCGCGGCACCACCACCCATCTCGACCGAAGCTACTGTGAGATCGGCATCGGTGAAAACATCTCGACCATCGCTGGCCGCAAGTTCCGCGGCGCGGCTTTCGATGTCCGTCTGACTGGCCTGACCCAAACCGGGTGAGCCTGCTTTCAGACGCGTGGGAAGAATCGGATCGGTGGGCGTGGCGGCTGGCTGGGATGGTTCAGGCATAACGATGGATGGGCGTTTCCTATCCATCGGCAGCACGCGGCGGTGCGGACGTGCCGGGACCGGCGTACCCGGTAAAAATCATCGGCCTTACCAAAATATCAGGGCCGCGGCTGACGGCGCAGACTGCGCGCCAGCCGAATTGTTCAAGATGCTTTTCCACACCACACGCGAAGTTTTTCCGGAGCTGCTCGACACGCTGCCACACGACGATGCGGCGGCGCGGCGCAGTCGCGGGGAATTGCGGATGATCAATGGAGTCATGGGCAATCACCGCTGGCTCCGCCGCCGACTGCGCGAGCCGCAGTTCCGGGGACATCGCGTGCTGGAGCTGGGCGCGGGCGACGGTGCTTTCGCGCGTCGCGTTTGGCGGGAAGGAATCACGCATCCCGCGCAGTGGACGGCGCTTGATCTCGCGCCCGAGCCCAAGGAGTGGCCGCGGGAAGCGCGTTGGCAGCAGCGCGATTTGTTCACGCTCTCGGTGCTGCCGGAGGCGGAGATCGTCGTGGCGAATCTCTTTCTCCATCATCTGCAGGACAGGCAGCTCGCGGCGCTGGGCCGGTTGCTGCCGGTGGCGTGCCGCACGTTCCTCGCCTGCGAGCCTGCGCGCCGTTGCGCGCATGTGCTGCAAGGCCGCGTGCTCTCGGCCCTCGCGGGACTGAGTGAGGTCACGCATCACGATATGTTCGTCAGCATCCGCGCAGGTTTCGTGAGCGATGAATTGCCCGATGCCCTGGGTCTGCGCGACTGGCAGACGCGCGTTTCGCTCACCGCCCTCGGCGCGTATCGCCTGGTGGCGTAGCGATGAAACCGCTCACCATCGCCGGCGGCGGACTCGCCGGTTTGGCGCTCGGCATTGCCCTGCGCGGGCGCAGCGTTCCCGTGCGGCTGCTGGAGGCGGCGGCCTTTCCTCGGCATCGGGTTTGCGGAGAATTCATCTCGGGAATTCAGACCGGCGACCTCGTCGCGCTCGGCATAGAGGACTTGCTCGCACCCGCCGCACGCTCCCGCGAGACGGCGTGGTTCGATGGCGCGCGGCCCATGTTTCAAGCCACGCTGCCCGAGGCCGCGTATGGGCTGAGCCGCTACTATCTCGACACCGCGCTCGCGGGGCGTTTCACCGCGGCGGGCGGCGAGTTGCAGACCGGCACCCGCTTCAATGGTGAAGCGGGGGAAGGCACCGTGCTGGCGACCGGGCGCAGTCCGCGTCCGTCGCCGTGGCTGGGTTTGAAGGCGCATTTTTACGACCTCTCGCTCGGGGCGGATTTGGAAATTCATCTCGGCGATGCGGCCTACGTCGGGCTCACGCGGATCGAGGAGGATCGCGTGAATGTGAGCGGTCTTTTTCGCCGCACGAGTGTGGTCACTGGCGGCCAGCATGCGCTGGCGCAGGCCGTGCAGGAGGCGGGCCTGCCGGAGCTGGCCGGGCGTTTGCGGGCGGCACGCATGGACGCCGCTTCGCTCAAAGGCGTGAACCGTTTTCACCTCGGTTGGCAGACCCAGCGCGATGCCACCGTCCGCATCGGCGACGCCGCGGCGATGATCCCGCCTTTCACCGGCAACGGCATGACGATGGCGCTGCAAAGCGCCCTCGCCGCCGTCGAGCCGCTCACGCAATGGAGCCGCGGCGCGCAATCGTGGAACTGCGCGCGCACCGCGATCCGCCAGACGCAGCGCCGCATGTTCACCGCCCGCCTGCGCTGGGCCAGAGCCTTGCAATGGCTGCTGCTCAAGCCGCTGGGGCGCCGCCTGTGCGCCGCCATGATTCGCGGCCAATGGGTCTCCTTCGAGACGCTCTATCGAAAGGTGCGCTGACCATGTTTCGCCGCAGCCTCGCCACCGCACTGCCGCCGCGTTCCTGGACGCAAGCTGAGTGCTGGGACTCGATGCGCGCCGCCAGCGTGCTGACCGCGCTCAAGCCGCGCTCGCGCCTGCTGCTGGAGAAAGTGCTGCTCGGGAGCAACGGCATCGACACGCGCCACTTCACCACGGATCGCCTCGAAGATGTCTTCGCCAGCCCCGCGCGGCAGCTCAATGAAACCTTCGAGCGCGAGGCCACGACGCTCGGCGCGGAGGCTTTGAGCCAGGCAATGACGGCGGCCGAAGTCGGCACCGTCGATGCGCTCTTCATCTGCACCTGCACCGGCTACCTCTGCCCCGGCCTGACCAGCCACATCGCGGAGGTGCTGGACTTGTCGCCCGATACTTATCTCATCGATGTGACCGGCGCGGGCTGCGGCGCGGCGCTGCCCACCCTGCGCGCGGCGTGCAATTATTTGAAGGAGCACCCCACCCATCGCGCAGCGATCATCGCGGTCGAGATTTGCTCGTCGGCGTTTTATGTCAGCGACGATCCCGGCGTGCTCATCAGCCTGTGCCTTTTCGGCGACGGTGCCGCCGCCCTTGTGCTCGACGGCGAAGACGTGCGCCGCAGCGATCTACACTTCGCCCGTTTCAGCACGTTGCATCAGCCGGAGCATCGGGAAAAAGTGCGTTTCGTGAACCGCGACGGCAAACTCTGCAACCAGCTCCATCGCGACGTGCCCGAGGTCGCCGCGCAAACCGTGAGCACGCTGCATACGCGGGACAATCTCCCCGCGCATCACGTCATCAGCCATGCCGGTGGACGCGATGTGCTCGCGGCAATCGGCACTCTGCTTCCCGAGCACGGCTTGGCCGAAGCGCATGCGGTGCTCCAGCGGTGCGGGAATATGAGCAGCCCCTCGGTTTTCTTTGCGCTGGAGCGCGCGATGTCTCAAGGCAGCGCGCCTCCATTCTGGCTGACCTCCTTCGGCGCGGGCTTCACCTGCCACTCCTGCACGCTGGAGGGCTGATGGCAGTGAAAGGTCACGGCCCTGTTCACCGCTTCGCGTCCGGGAAATCCAGCTTGAACAAATCGAAAACTCGCAGCGGTAGCGCGACGCCGTTTCTGAGGAGGTCGGATGCGCCTTTGGCCGTGTCGGGAACGACATTCGCCGGGACACTCAAGATGCCTTTCAGCCCAATCGGGCGGACGCGGATATTGTCCAGCGGGCCGCTTACCTCCATCTCCAGCGTGCGGCTGAGCGGGCCAGTGGCGATGCCAAAGAGTCCGCGTAAATTGCCGCGCGCAGGGCCGGAAACTTCCCGGCGGCGGAGATCGACGATGCCTTCGGCGGTGACGCTCGGCGACCTCCTCGATACCGGCATCGCCGCCGGGCCAAATCTCTTCGCGCCCGCTGGACTCGACCTCGGCGGCGATGCGCCGGAAGCCATCGCGCTCGCCATCGTCGCGGAAATCCAAGCGGTCTTCGCTGGAGGTTCCCGGCTATCTTTGCGCGACCGCAAAGCTCCCATTCACGCGCCCCGAACGGAACTGGCAGCGGCGTCGTTGTGAGCAGGGAAACCATCGGCGCGGTGGTTCTCGCAGCGGGTGGTTCATTGCGATTAGGCAGGCCAAAGCAGCTCGTGAGTTATCGCGGCGAAACGCTGGTTGTCCGCGCCGCCCGAGCGGCTTGCGGCGCTGGTTGCACGCCGGTGGTCGTCGTCGCTGGCGACGAACGGGAGCGGCTTGCGGAGGAGTTGAGACCGCTCGACGTTCATCTTTGCCATCACGCCGAATGGCAGCGCGGCATCGGCAGTTCCATCCGCGCCGGCGTCGCCCACCTGCTTACTGTCAGCCCGTCGCTCGATGCCCTCGTCCTGATGGTCTGCGACCAGCCATTCGTCACCGCCGAGATCATCAGCGCGCTCCTCGTCGCGCGTGCGCGCACCGGAAAACGCGCCATCGCTTGCGCCTACGCGGAAACCGTCGGCGTGCCCGCGTTGTTCGACCGCACCTTCTTCCCTGCCCTCACTTCGCTTCGAGATGCACACGGCGCGAAACAGCTTCTCGCCGCGCATCCCGACGAAACTGCGCGCGTCAATTTTCCGCAGGGGACGATGGACCTCGATAGCCCGGAAGACTGCCGCGTCCTTGCGCAGGTGGAGTGACTGGGAAACGCCGCTTGCTAGACGGCCATCAATCCCGCGGCACGCTGCACGCGGTGCGCTTTGGGCGTGACCGGACGAGGCGTTGGCTCGCGATCTTCAGCGCGCGGAATGATGACCGTGGGCTCGGCGGGTGATGGGGATTGCGGGCGCTCGATGGCGTCGGGATCGGGCTGGTGCAAGCGCAGCGGTTCGGGCGGCTTTCCCGGATTTGGCGATGGCGTCGCCGACGAGGGAGGGGCCGGGGTGGGTGTCGCAGGTTTCGGTGGCTTCGGCCTGGGTGGTTTCGGCGGCTCCGGCGGCTTGGGAGGTTCGGGTGGTGCCGGCATGACTTCAGCTTTGACCGTGCGCGGCGGGTTGTCCGGCGATTCCGCGCGGGAGAGGATTGGCAGGGTGAGCGCCACGAGCGCGGCGATCACCGGCAGATGGGTTTTCATAAATGCGGAGGCCCGCGAACTAACGCACGGTCGCGCTGACTCCAGCGTGGTGATGTGGGGTCGAGACAGCGGCGCGCGTAGCGCAGGCTGCGGCGATCATGGCAAGGATCAGTATGGCGAGAGAGTGCAGCGTGGTTTTCATGCCCGTCATATCGCCGCTGCTCACGGCGTCGCGGGGCTTCGTTCGCCCGCCCGATGCCCCGCTCAGGAGTCCGGCGTATCGGCGATGTCCATGAGCGGCGGCGGTGAGGTGGCTTTCTTAAAGTCATGTCAGGCGGATTCCTGACCGCGCTCGTGGTCTGGCGGGACGATTCAGCCGGCATGAATAACGAAACGACTCTCATCACCGGAGCCGCCAGTGGCATCGGCATGCACCTGGCTCACGAGTTTGCCCGCAATGGGCATCCGCTGGTGCTGAACGCGCCGGATGCCGCGGAACTCCAGGTGGTCGCGGCGGAAATCCGCGCGGCACACGGCGTGGCGGTGCAGATTCTGCCGGGCGATTTGGAGCAGCCGGAGACTGCGGAGGCCATCTTTGGCCAGTTACAGCGCGCCGGGATGGCCATCGACATTCTGGTGAACAATGCGGGCCAGGGTTTTGGCGGGAAGTGGTGGGAGATGCCGGTGGAGCAAGATCTCGCGATGGTGCGGCTGAACATCGAGGCGCTGCTGCGGATGACGAAACTTTTCCTCCCGCCGATGCTCGCACGCGGGCGCGGGCGGCTGCTGACCACGGCTTTGGTCGCGGGCTTTGAGGCGGGGTCGCTGCTCGCGGTGGATCATGCGTCGAAGGCGTTCGTGCTTTCATGGTGCGAAGCGCTCGCGGCGGAACTGGCGGATACGCCGATCACCGTGTCGGCGCTTTGTCCCGACCCGGCGGACACGGACTTTTTTCCGCAGGCCGGGATGGTGGCGACGCGCGCTTTCTCAAAGGCGATCTTGATGGCTCCGCAGGATGTCGCGAAGGCGGGTTACGAGGGGCTGATGAAGAAGGAGCTTTTCATCGTGCCGGGCGGGATGAACAAAGTGCCAGTCGCCGCGCGGCGCATCCTCCCCGAAGACGAGCAGGCCCGGTTCAATGAGAAGTTTTACGAGGAAGTGCCGGCGGATGAAGGGAGCCGGATTCCCGGCGAGTTTGCGATGGCGGCGGCGCGGCGATAGTCCACACCCGACACGGCAGTCAGTCGCTTTCCTGACCGCGCCCGCGCACCGCTCGTCCGAATGTCTTTCACCAATCACTCCATGAAAAACCCACTCGTCTCCACCATCGCCGCCGCGGGCCTGCTCGCGCTCACTGTCACCAGCCGCGCGCAGCAGGGTGCATCGCCCGATCCGCAGATGAAAGCCGTCCTCGACGAACTCGGATCGCTCGGCGGCAAGCCCATCACGGAGCTTTCGCCCGAGGAGGCGCGCAAGCAGCCTTCGCCCGCCGATGCCGTGGCGGCGCTGATGAAGAAGCAGGACAAGAAAGGCCCGGAGTCGGTGGGCGACGTGGATAACACCAGCGTCACGCTCGGCGATCACAAGGTGCCCGTCCGCATCTACACGCCGAAAGGGAAGGGGCCGTTTCCGGTCATCCTTTACATCCACGGCGGCGGCTGGGTCATCGCCGATCTCGATACCTATGACGCCAGCCCGCGCGCCTTGTGCAATGCAGCGAATGCGATTGTCGTCTCGACCCATTATCGTCTCGCACCGGAGGCTAAGTTTCCCGCCGCGCATGAGGATGTCTTTGGCGTCTATCAGTGGGTTATTAAGAACGAGGGCAAGCGGAACTATGACTCGAAGAAGATCGCGGTCGTGGGTGAAAGCGCGGGCGGCAATATGGCGGCGGCAGTTTCGCTGATGGCCAAGGAGCAGGGGATGCCGATGCCGGTGTATCAGGTG
>JAYWEB010000384.1:0-3177 GCA_043779575.1 Chthoniobacter sp.
GGCGAAGGTGCCGATCACGTTCGCTTTTGGACTGTGGCAGGAAAGCCAGCCGGTCGAACTGAAGCTGGAGCGGGGGAAACAAACGATCCGCGTGCAAACTCCCGTGAGCGTGGACGCGGAGAATCACAAGCGGGGGATCGCGCTGCGCTCGTTTCAACTGGCGGTGAAGTAGCGCGGGGCTACTTCGGCGCGGGGCTGATGAGAAAGACGATCTCGCCTTTCACCGCTTTGGCGGAGTAGTGGGCGAGGAGTTCGGGGCCGGTGCCGAGGCGGTATTCCTCGAATTGTTTGCTCAGCTCGCGGGCGACGCAGACGGTGCGCGCGGGGAAGTGCTGGGCGCAAACGGCGAGGGTTTTGAGCAGGCGGTGCGGGGACTCAAAGAAGACGCTGGTGATTTCGCGCGCGGCGGCGGCGAGGAGATCGCGCTCGCGCCCGCCGCTTTTCACCGGGAGAAAGCCGCCGTAGAAAAACTGCCCGGCGGGAAAGCCGCTGCCGACGAGCGCGGTGAGCACGGCGCTGGGGCCGGGGAGGATGGTGTAAGGCAGGCCGCGCCCGATGCAGGCGCGCAGCAGCCGGTGGCCGGGGTCGCTGATGCCGGGCAGGCCGGCGTCGGTGATGAGGGCGATGTTTTTGCCGGCGGCGAGGTCTTCGATGAGTTCGGCGGTGCGGCGCGCTTCGTTGTGCTCGTGGTAGCTGATGAGCGGTTTCGAGATTTGAAAATGGCGGAGGAGATTTCCCGAATGGCGCGTGTCTTCGCAGGCGATGAGGTCCGCGCTTTTCAAGACCTCCAGCGCGCGGAGGGTGATGTCGCCGAGATTCCCGATGGGCGTGGGGATGAGGGTGAGCATGGGAATTTAGGATTTAGGATTTAGGATTTAGGATTTAGAAATGCGCGCGCGCCTGGGCGCGGGTGGGCAATTCCTAAATCTTAAATCCTAAATTTCTCACCAGCCTTCCGAAAGGTGGCTCACGATGTCTTTCGCGAGGTCTTCGGCGGCGAGGGGCAGGGCTTGGCGCTCGTCCTGGGTGAGGTCGGCGGCGATGGCGTCGGTGCCGCTGACAAAGAAGGTGGTCTGGCCGACGGCGGCGCGGCGGTCGAGGACGGCCCCGGTGACGCGGTCGGTGACTTCGTAGGTGCAGCGGAGGGAGAGGATGTATTCGCGGGTCAGGAGGACGTTGCCGCGGACGGAGCGGGAGGGGCGGCGGATGATCTGCTCGAGGTGGCCCTGAAAGATGGCGTCGGCCTCGTTGTCGCGGACGATCTGATAGGTGCCGTCCTGCTGGAGTTGTTTGATGACGGCGTTGGCGAGGAGGACCTCGACGCGCGGGAGCAGGGTGTCGTTCTTAAAGCTCGGCACGGCGATGGTCGCGACCTTGGCCATGCGGGTGGGTTTGATCGGCCCGACATGGTAACCGGCGCAACTGCTGAGGAGCAGGGCGACGAGAGGCAGGAAAAGAGCGAGCCTCATTGCGGGGGCTTCGGGAGGTCGGGGTCGGGCGTGGCGGGCAGGGTCTCGGGCAGCGGAGGCTCGACGGCGGGGCCGATGTGGCTCGGCGAGGTGCGCAGCTTCGGTTTGCCGGGGGCAGCGGCGACTTTTTCCTCGGGCATGACGACGGGCGGCCCGACGTAATCCGGGCGGGAGGCGGTGTCGAGTTTGGCCTGGAGCTTGCGGCGCTGGGCGGCGCGCGCCCCGGTCTCAGTGCGCTCGGGGCCGGCGCGGAGGGCGTCTTCGCCGAACTGCTGCTTCAGCTCTTCGATGCGTGCTTTGGCGATCTCACTTTCCGGGGAGCCGGGCTGCGTTTTGATGACGTCGTTGTAGTAAATGACGGCGGCGCGGTGCTGCTTGGTTTTGTCGTAGTAGCGGGCGATGTCGAGGGAGCTTTTGGCGTTGCCGCCTTCGAGCGTCTTCATGTTCTCCTTGGCCTGCGGCACTTTTTCGCTCTCGGGGTAGCGGTTGATGAAATCCTCAAACGACTCGCGGGCCTTGGCCACGGAAGCCCGGTCGTAGGAGCCCTCCCGCGTTTCGCGCAGCCGCACGTAGCCGACCTGGTAGAGGGCGTCGTCGGCGATGGCGTCGCCGGCGTATTTGTTCACGACGACTTGGTAGGCTTTGATCGCCTCGGGATATTTGCCCTGCTTTTCGAGCGCCTGGCCGACGTTGAATTGGGCGAGCGGCGCGAACTTACTGAACGGCGCGTTTTTCACGATGGTCTCGAACATGGTCTGCGCGCGGCCCATCGAGCTGGTGGTGGGCACGCCCATGACCTTCTTTTTCTGCCCTTCGAGAAAGAGCTTGGCGATGGTGAACGCCTGCTCGACCACGGAGTCGAAATCGACGCCTTGCGGATACTTCGTGAGGTAGGTGTTGTAGGCATCGAAGGCCTTGTCGTAGTCGGCGTGTTTCTGGAGCAGGATGCCGATCTTGCGCTGCGCTTTCGGGGCGAGAACGGAGAGGCCGTAGCGTTTGACCAGCACCTTGCAGGCTTTGTAGGCGCCCGCCTCGTCGCCCTTTTTTTCGAGGTCCTCGGCATAGCGCATCTGCGCGGCGGCCGATCCGGTGTCGGCGGAGTCGTCGCCTTCCACGGACCAACCCTCGGAGGAGCGATAGACCACCGCCGCTTCGCTCCAGCGCAGCGGCACGACGCAGCCGAGGAGCGTGAGCGAAAGAACGAGCGCAGTTTTGGACATAGAGGGCGGAGGCTAAACGCTCGCCTCGGGGGGCGTCAAGCGGTGGACTGTCCGCACGCCGCCCCGCGGAGGATCGCGAAATAGGATTGGCGTTTGGTCACGCGCTTTGGTTCTTTGGCTCGCCCGTATTTTTCCAACTCATCCTCTCCTTCATTCCATGATCCAACGCACCCTCCTCACCCTCGCCCTCGCGGCTCTCGCGCTCCCGCTGCACGCCGGCATCCCGTGGGATCAAACCGATCTCGGGCCGTTTCACACCGGCTGTTTCAAAGTCAACGGGCAGGTCACGGCCAAGGGCATCGCCATCAAGGTCGGCGACAAGGAAAAGCCCGCGACGGTCCTTTTCGATCCCGAACTGCTGCGCGTGAGCGCGGCGTGGACGGGTGGGTTCGTGAAATTTCCGGGCGGGCGCGGCGGTCTCGAAGGGCAGATCGCGCCGGGGGGAAAGGTGGAATTTTCCACGCCCTACCTGCCGGGCTGGAGCGCGG
>JAYWEB010000385.1:0-3175 GCA_043779575.1 Chthoniobacter sp.
CGCGCGGGATCTCGCTCTTCCACGGCTGGCTGCCGTTCCTGCTTTTGTTCGCGGTCGGGCGTTTGGGTTATGATCGCCGCGGACTCGCGGTCTGGGTGAGCCTCGCGTGGGCGCTGATTCTCGTCTCGTATTTCTGGATGCCGCCGCCCGGCGCGGTGCTCGCGAATCCCAAGCAACCGGTGAACATCAACTACGTCTTCGGTTTCAGCGACCACACTCCCCAGCCGTGGATGCCCGCCTGGGCATGGCTGCTCACGATGATGCTGGGCCTGCCGCTCCTCGTCTGGTGGCCGACGCATCTGCTGCTGAGGCGATTCTTCGTGCGCGAGGGAGCAAAGTGACTTTGCGGTTTGATGCGCTCGTGACCGAAACACTTGGACCGCCACGGAGTAGTCCCTAACATGCCGCTTCCACTTATGAAAAAATCCTTCCTCGCGATCTCCGGTTGCGCCCTTTTACCGATGCTGCTTTTGAGCGGGTGCGCGTCGCCACTCGGTGGCGCGAGGACTGCGTCGGAGGATCACGCTTACATCGTTTACTGGCCGCCTGCCGATGGCGGGAAAACGCGCGTCGCGGTGAAGGATCTCATCGATATGCACGGGGTCGTGACGACGGCGGGGTCGCAGTTTTTTGCGAAGACGAAGAAGCCGGCGGCAAGCGATGCGGCGTGTTTGCGCGGGGTGCGGAACGGCAACGCGCAAATCGTCGGGAAGACGAATCTGACGGAGTTTGCGGTGGGCGTTTCGGGGATCAATGATTACTTCGGCACGCCGAAAAATCCGGTGACTTCGAAGGGTCGGCGGATTCCGGGTGGGTCGTCGAGCGGGTCGGCGGTGGCGGTGGCGAATGGCACGGCCGATATCGCGATCGGGACGGATACGGGGGGGTCGATTCGCGTGCCGGCGGCGTGCTGCGGGATCGTGGGGTTGAAGACGACGTTTGGGCTCGTGCCGATCGATGGCGTGTATCCGATTTCCCCGAAGCACCTCGACACGGTCGGGCCGATGGCGAAGGACGTGGCGCACACGGCGCAGGGCATGGATTTGCTGAAACCAGGATTCGCCGGGCGCTATCGCGCCGCGACCGCGGCGAAACCTTCGGCGGGGATGATTCGGATCGGGCGGCTGCGCGTGAGTGGCACGAGCGGGAAGGTGGATGGCGCGGTGGATGACGCGCTGGCGCGGACCGGTTTCAAGGTCGTGGAACTCGGCGCGGACTTTCAAAAGAAATGGTCCCAAGCGCAGACGGACGGGATCACCATCGCGGCGGCGAGCGCGTGGCTGACGAATCAGAAGCTGCTGAGCGCGCCCGGCGTCACCGCGAAGACGAAGGCGATCATCACGCTCGGCCGGGTGGAATTCCAGACGCGGTATGCCGCCGCGCTGAAGCGGCAGGCGGGGTGGCAGGCGACGCTGCGCGCGATTTTCAAAAAGGTGGATTTCATTGCTCTCCCGACGCTCCAGACGCTGCCGCCGAAGGTTCCGTTCTTCGGCTTGTCGGCGGCGTTCGAGGCGCTCATTCTCAGCTCGCAAAACACGGTCGCGGTAAACTACGCCGGCAACCCCGCGCTCGCGGTGCCGATTCCCGTCGATGACAAACACGTCCCCGTCTCCAGCCTGCAACTCATCGGTCCGCGCTTGAGCGAAGCGGCGCTGCTGAATGCCGGCCGGCTCGTGGAAGCGCGTGGCGGGCGTCGCGAATAATTCGTCGCGGTGACGACCGCGGACGCGCCGGGATGCGATCCACTGTTTGGCGACGCGATGTTCATCGCAAGTGGCGATCCTTCGTTGTGCCCGACCTAACCCTATGCGCTCCCCGTTTCTAATCCTCACGATTTCCGCTGCGGCGGCGCTGATGCTCAGCGCCGGGCCGGCTCCCGCGACAGGCCCCGCGGACGACCTCATCAAGAAAGGCGACGTCTTCTACGCCCGACTGCTGCCCGAGGAGGCTCTGAAGTTTTACCTCCCCGCGGAAACGCTCGAGCCGAACAACGCAAGTTTGCTGGTGCGCATTTCGCGGCAATACCGCCACCTCATGAGCGACGCGACGAAGCGCGATGAGAAGCTCCGACTCGGGGGCATCGCCGCGGGCTACTCGCGGCGCGCCGTGGCGCTCGCGCCGAACGATCCCGAGGCGCAGCTTTCCGTGGCGATCAGCTACGGCCAGCTGCTGCCGCTTCAGGGCAGCAGGGACCGACTGGAGAGTTCGCGCGTGATTAAGGCGGCGGCGGAAAAGGTGATCAAGCTCGACCCGCGCAACGATCTCGGCTGGCACGTGCTGGGGCGCTGGTATTTGAACATGGCCGATGTGGGTGCGGTGAAACGGGCGCTGGCGCAAATCGCTTACGGCAAACTGCCGGCGGCAACGAACGAGGACGCGGTGCGCTGCTTCGAAAAGGCGATCGCGCTGAATCCCAACCGGCTGATGCATTACATCGAATTGGGGCGCACCTATGCGCAGATGGGACGCAAGGACGATGCGCGGAAATTCATCACCAAAGGCTTGGGCATGGCTGAGACGGAGAAGGACGACCCGGAGACGAAAAGCAAAGGTCGCGAGGTGCTCGCGAAGCTGTAGCAGCGGGCCGGCGCTCAGCTTTTCCCCGGCAGGTCCGCGAGGTTGCCGTCGATGAAATGGTGGTGCCAGAGCTGCGTCGCCACGACGGCGGCGAGGCCCATCTCGACCGAGAGGCGCGGGAGCGAGCCGGCGCGCATCTGGCGATAAGCGCGCCGCCAGTGCTGCACTTCCGCGACGTCGAAATAGCCGGTGCGCCGCAGGGATTCCTCGCTCATCAGCTCCGCCACGTAGGCCGGCTCCGGATCCATGTGGAAGCTGTCGAGCGGCGCGCGAAAGATCGCCTTCTTTTTTTTGTAAACCGACGGCGGCAGCCAGCGCTCCGCGAGCAGCCGCAGAATGTGTTTGTCGCGAAAGCCGCGCAGTTTCCAGCGCGGGTCGAGGCGCGCGGTGAAGTCGAACACGGCCTCGTCGAGAAATGGATAGCGCACTTCCACCGACGAGTGCATCGCCACGCGATCGCCCTTCGCCTGGAGGAGATGCCCGGCCAGCGTCACGCGCGCGGCGACCCAGATGCCGCGGTTGAGCGGATGCCAGCGTTTCGCGCGCTCGACGGGAAAACCGAGTTGCTCCCACGGGCGATTTTGCGCGAGCACTTCGC
>JAYWEB010000386.1:0-3168 GCA_043779575.1 Chthoniobacter sp.
GGGCCGCGCATGGGGCACGCCGACGTGGCACTGACGGAGATCATCGAGGGCAAGCTGAAGTGGGAGCCTGCGCCGGTGGTGGAATTGGTGGTGCCGGGAAAGAAGGGGAAGTAACCGCCCGTGGCCAAGGTGCCGCAGGAGCGGGTGGCGGATATTTCGGTGAACCGCAAGGCGCTGCGGGAGTATCACATTCTGGAGCGATTTGAAGCGGGGCTGGAGCTGGTGGGGACGGAGGTGAAGTCGATCCGCGGCGGACTGGCCAATGTCAGCGGGGCGTTTGCGCGCGTGGAAAACGGACAGGTCTTTGCCTACGATGTGGACGTGCAGCCGTATGCGCGGGCGAGTTTCTCCCAGCACGAGCCCAAGCGGCAGCGGCGGCTGCTGCTGCACAAGCAGGAGATCGACCGGCTCTTTGGGCTGACGCAGGTGAAGGGGCACACGCTGGTGGTGCTGCGGATGTTTTGGAAAGGGGCGCGCGTGAAGATCGAACTCGGCGTGGCCAAGGGCAAGGAGTCGGCGGACAAACGGCAGGATCTGAAGGATCGCGCGGAACGGCGGGAGGTGGATCGCGAGGTCGCGCGCTTCAACAAGAAGCATGCGTGACCGACGCGCGCGGCATTGCGCGCCGTGCGGCGATGCCTACACTCGCGGCGACTTTTTATGAAACTCCCGCCTGCCCGATGCACCGCTCTCGCCTTTGCCACCCTGCTCCTCTCGGCTGCCGCCGCACCGCCAAAAGCCGCGCCCGACACCGCGAAGGATGCGGACGCGGAGTTTCTCAAGGACTCGAAGACGGCCAAGCCCGCGGGTGCGCCGGAGCGCTCGGCGTATGAAGCGTGGTTCCAGAAATACCACCTCGATCTCAACGACCCAAAGATGCTCGACGCCGACGCGGACGGCGACGGGGTGAGCAACCGGGACGAGTTCCTCGCCGACACGAATCCGCGCAATGCGTTGTCGCATCCGCCGACCGCCGCCGCGCCGCCGCCGCTGCGCTTTACGGAATACCACGAAGGGAAACTGCCGCTGGTGCTCGAAGCGGTGCGCGGCGGGAAAGCGGTGATCAAGAACGGCGACCTCCGGGAGACGGTGGTCGTGGGCGACCGGATGCGCGGTCTGCCGCTGCGGGTGACGAAGATCACGGACCGTAAAACTTCGGACAAAGAGGGTGAAGCGACCGACCGCTCGCAGGTGCTGCTCGAAGACACGGCGACCAAGGAAACCGTGACCCTCGTGAAGGATTTGCCCGCGAAAACCACGGCCACCCACGCGGTGCTGGCGTCGGCGGACGGCAAGACCTCGGTGAAAGTGCGGGCCGGGGAAGTATTCTCGCTGCCCGGCGATCCCGGCACCACCTACCGCGTGCTCGACATCGCGCCCGACGAAGTCCTCGTCCAGCAGCAGGACACGCGGAAAACGTGGACGCTGCTGCGCCAGTGACGCGCCCGCCGCGGCGTCAGGACTGGCCCGGCATCCGCAGCTCGAAGACGGTCGCTGCTTCGTCCGCGCCCTGGCCGGGGCGGGGTTCGAGGCTGAGGGTCTGGTAGGCGCGTTCGAGGGCGGCGGGGTTGTTGCGGAGTTCGGGGAAAACCGCGATCAGGCGCTGCTTGATCCAGCGCCGGGCCATGCCGTTTTCGACGGGATGCACAGCGGGGGCACTGCGAAAGGCGCGCTGGATGATGGAGAAGATGCTCGTTTTCATGTGCCGGGATGACCAGTGAGGGCGGCGGTATCTTTGATGAAAATGATTTCCGCGCCCGGCGCGGCCTACGCGGCGGGTTCGCGCAGCAGGATCTCCGCGGCCTGCGCCACGTCTTTGTCCCCGCGGCCGGAGAGGTTCGCGACGATGATCTCGCCCGGCTGCATCTGCGGCGCGACTTTCAAAACATGCGCGATGGCGTGCGCGCTCTCGAGGGCGGGGATGATGCCTTCGGTGCGGCTGAGGCGCTGGAAGGCGGCGAGCGCTTCGGCGTCGGTGGCGAAGTCGTAGCTGATGCGGCCCGCGTCGCGCAGGTAGGCGTGCTCGGGTCCGATGGCGGCGTAGTCGAGCCCGGCGCTGACCGAGTGGGTGAGCTGGATCTGGCCGTCGTCATCGGCGAGCAGATAGGTCTTCGTGCCTTGGAGGACGCCGAGTTTGCCGCCTTGGAAACGCGCGGCGTGGTCGCCGTCGCGGATGCCGCGGCCACCGGCTTCGACGCCCACCATTTTCACGCCGTCGTCATTGAGAAAGGGCCAGAACAGGCCGATGGCGTTGCTGCCGCCGCCGACGCAGGCGATGAGGAGGTCGGGGAGGCGCTGCTCGCGTTCGAGGATTTGGCGGCGCGCTTCGTCGCCGATGACGCGGTGAAAGTCGCGGACCATCATGGGATACGGATGCGAGCCGAGAGCGCTGCCGAGGATGTAATGGGTCGAGCGGACGTTGGTCACCCAGTCGCGCATGGCTTCGTTGATGGCTTCCTTCAGCGTGGCCTGGCCGGCGGTGACGGCGACGACTTTCGCCCCGAGAAAACGCATCCGCGCGACATTGAGCGCCTGCCGCTCCATATCCACGGCACCCATGTAGATCACGCACTCCAGTCCCGCGCGCGCGCAGACGGTGGCGGTGGCCACGCCGTGCTGGCCGGCGCCGGTCTCGGCGATGATGCGCTTTTTGCCCATGCGCTGCGCGAGGAGGATCTGGCCGAGGGCGTTGTTGATTTTGTGCGCGCCGGTGTGGAGGAGGTCTTCGCGCTTGAGGTAGATTTTCGCGCCGCCGAGCTGCTGCGTGAGACGCTCGGCAAAGTAGAGCGGCGTGGGCCGGCCGGCGTATTCGTGGAGGAGCCAGGCGAGCTGTTTTTGGAAAGCGGCATCCGCGCGCGCGGCGAGGTATTCGGCGGTGAGATCGTTGAGGGCGGTCATCAGCGTCTCGGGGACAAACATGCCGCCGTACGGGCCGAAGTGGCCGTGGGCGTCGGGCAGCGAAGCGAGGTCGAGCATAGGAGCGCGGAGGCTAGGCGCGGCGGGCGGGCGGCGCAAAAGATTTTGCGCGGCGCGCGGCCTCACGAACGGCGCGGCCGGGCGGCGGACTACGCTTTGCGAAACAGCGCCTGCACGTCGGTCGGGTCGAGGTCGGCGAGGTCGAGCCCGGCGCCGGGGGCGCGGGTGGCGGCGAGCTGGATGCGTTCGCCG
>JAYWEB010000387.1:0-7833 GCA_043779575.1 Chthoniobacter sp.
GGGCTGCGCCGGCAGGTGGTGTGGGACATTTGTGAAAAGGCGCTGACCGCCCGCGAACTCACGCTCCACGGGACGGGGCGGGAAAGCCGCGACTTCATCCACGCCGCCGACATCGCCCGCGCGCTGCATCGGCTGGCGACGGCGGGGCCGGGCGGCGGCGAAATTTACAACCTCGCGAGCGGGCGGGAGACGACCATCGAGGAGCTGGCGCGGCTGATTCTCGGGGTGCTCGGGCGGGACATTCCGCTGCGCTTCGACGGCGTGAATCCGAGCGGCAACCCGCTGCGCTGGCAGGCGGACATCGGGCGCATCGCGGCGCTGGGTTTTGTGCCGTCGGTCACGCTGGAGACGGGCTTGCAGCAGGTCGCGAAGTGGTGCGCGGCGGAGTTTGCACCGTGAGCGGCGCGCTGCATCTCGGGCTGGTCATGCAGGGCGGTTCCGCTTGGGCGGGCGGCGCGGAGTACGTGAAAAATCTGCTGCGGGCGACGCGCGCCGCCGCGGTGGCCGAGGGGTGCGCGCTCCGCGCCACGCTCTTCACCGGGCCCGCGCTGGAGCCGGTCTGGCAGGAGCAGCTCGCGCCGCTCGCGGAGATCGTGCGGCTGCCGCTGCGCCCGGCCCGGCTGAACCGCTGGCTGCGGCTCGGCAATCGCGCCCTCGCCCGCGCGCTGCGCGACCGCAGCGTGGATTTCCTCTTCCCGCTGACCTACGAAAACACCTCCACGATCGGGCTGCACTTTCCCGTCGCGCCCTGGCTCGGAGCCACGCGCTGGGCCGGCTGGATTCCCGATTTTCAGCACCGCCATCTCCCCCATCTCTTCACCGCCGCGGACCTGCGGCTGCGGGACGACGGCATCACCCGCCTCGCCGCCGAGGCGCCGACGATCGTCTTCAGCAGCGAGACCTCCGCGCGCGACTACCGCACGTTTTGGCCGGACGCGCCGGCGCGGTCCTTCGTGCTCCGTTTCTGCACCGTGCCGGACGAGGGCTGGTTTCGCGCCGATGCCGGGGCGGCGGCAATGCAGCACGGCCTCCCCGAGCGGTTCCTGCTCGTGAGCAATCAATTCTGGCAGCACAAAAATCACGCCGCGCTTTTCGCCGCGCTCGGCCTGCTGGCGCAGCGCGGCGTGCATCCGCAGGTGGCCTGCACCGGCAGCCTGCACGACTACCGCGGGCAGGCGCATGTGGAGCGGCTGCGGGCGCAGCTCGCCGAGCTGCGGGTCGAGCGGCAGGTCGCGCTGCTCGGGCAGATCCCGCGGAGCGAGCAGGTGCAGCTCATGCGCCGTTGCGTGGCGGTGGTGCAGCCCTCGCTGAGCGAAGGCTGGAGCACCGTGGTGGAAGACGCGCGGCTGCTCGGCAAGCCGGTCGTCCTCTCCGACCTCGCGGTGCATCGCGAGCAGAATCCGCCGGGCGCGCGGTTCTTCGCCGGGGAGTCGGCGGAAGAACTCGCCTCCACGCTCGCTGATGTCTGGACTTCACTCCCGGCCGGCCCCGACCCGGCGGCGGAGGAAACGGCGCGCGCCACCGCGCGTGCCGCGGTCGGCGCGTTCGGCCAGCGGTTTCTGCGTTTCGCGCGCGGCGCGGAATCGGCGGCGTAAAATTTTTCGCCCACCCTCTTTCACCCGTGGAACCACTGCCCGTCATCACCGTTGTCACGCCGTCCTTCCAGCAGGCCGCGTTTCTGGAAACGACGCTGCGCAGCGTGCTCGGCCAGGGCTATCCGCGGCTCGAATATCTGGTGCTCGATGGCGGCAGCACGGACGGCAGCGCGGAAGTCATCCGGCGCTTTTCCGAGCAGCTCGCGTTCTGGGTTTCCGCACGCGATGGCGGCCAGGCCGAGGCGCTGAACCGCGGCCTCGCGCGGGCCACCGGCGACATTTTCTGCTGGCTGAACAGCGACGACTACCTGCTGCCCGGCACGCTCGCGCGCGTCGCGGAATTGCTCGGCCCGGTGCGCGAAAAGCCCGTGGTGCTGACCGGCGGCGCGGTGCTTTTCCGCGAGCGGGAGGCGGAAGCGTGGGTGCGCTTCCCGCCGCCGCACGACGCGGCGCGACTGCGCCGCCAGGGCTACCTCACGCAGCCGGCGACGTTCTGGACGGCGGCGGCGTGGCGCGCGGTCGGTCCACTCGATGCGACCCTGACCTACGCTTTCGATTGGGACTGGTTCATCCGCGCGAGCGCGTGCTGCGAGTTCATCCACGTGCCGGAGCTTTTCGCCGGCTACCGGCTGCACGCCGCGCACAAGTCCGGCACCGGCGGCGAGCGGCGGCGCGCTGAGGTGCTGGAGATCATCCGCCGCCACGGCACGGCTGAAACGGCGGCGCATTACGCGTGGCTGACCGCCCACCCGGAGCGCTGGACCGCCGTGCAGCGCTGGCGCGATCTGCACGCGCTCGGCCAGCGGCGCGGCCTCCCCGCCGCGCTCGCCGCGCTCGCCGTCCCCCAGCTTTGGTCCCTGCCCGCGCCGCTCACGCGCGCCATCCTCGCGGAGTGCGCGGAATCTTTCTGAGGCCAGATGTCCGCGCCGCTCCTCACGATCATCACCCCCACGCTGAACCGCGCGCCCTTTCTCGAAGAGGCGATCCGCAGCGTGCTCGCGCAGGATGTCGCGGGCGTGGAGCACATCGTCATCGATGCCATGTCCACGGATGGCACGGTGGAAATGCTCGCGCGCTATCCGCACCTGCGCGTGCTCCGCGAGCCGGATGCCGGGCTGTACGACGGCATCAATAAAGGTCTGCGCCTCGCCCGCGGGCAGGTCATTGGCTTGCTGAATAGCGACGATCTCTACGCGCCGGGCGCGCTCGCCGCGGTGCTCGCCGCGTTCCGTGCGCCCGAGGTGGAGGTCGTCACCGGCGGCGCGGATTTCTTTCTTTCCGAGGCCGATGGCAGCGAGCGGGTGCTGTCCACTTTCGCCGGGCGCGAGGCTCTGGAACTCAGTCTCCACAACGTCCTGCTCGGCGTCGCGCTGATCAACGCGCGCTTTTTCCGCCGCGAACTCGGCGCGCGCACCGGCGCGATGGACCTCCGCTTTCGCATCGCCGCCGACCGCGAATTTCTGCTCCGCATGGCGCTCGGCCAGCCGCGCGAGGCGATCCTCCCGGCGCCCGTTTATCGCTACCGCCAGCATGCCGGTTCGCTGACCATCAATGGCCAGGAGCGGAGCGCGGCGACGTATCGCGCGGAGCACGTGGAGCTGGCGGAAAAGCACCTCGCCAACCCCGGACTCACAGCCGCCGACCGGCGGATCTTGCGCACCTTGCACTCCCGCGAAAGCGCCGCGCTCGCGGTGCGCGCGCTGCAGGCCGGGCAAGGGCGCGCCGCCGCCGCGTGGATGCGGCGCGGCTGCGCGGTGCAGGCGACGTGGCCGGTGGCCTTTGGGCGCTGGCTCGGCGGCGACCTCTGGCAGCGCTGCCGCGGCACGCACCGCCCGGCGGTGTGAGCGCCGGCCCCCGTTTTGAAACCCACGGTCACCATCATCCTGCCGGTCTATAACCGCGCCGCCACGCTCGCCCGCTGCGTGGAAAGTGTGCGCGCGCAGACGTTCGCGGACTGGGAGCTGATCGCGGTGGACGATGCCTCCAGCGACGACTCCGTGGCGGCGCTCGAACGTTTCGCCGAGCCGCGCCTCCGCGTCCTCCGGCACGCGCGCAACCTCGGGCCGAGCGCCGCGCGGAACACCGCCCTGCGCGCGGCGCGCGGGGAGTTCGTGGCGCTGCTGGATTCCGACGACGAATGGCTGCCGCGGAAACTGGAGGTCCAGATGGCGCTGTTCCAAGCCGGCGAGTGCGACCTGTGCGGCTGCGAATACTGGCTCTGCGAGGGCGGAAAGGAGACGCGCGTGACCCTGCCGGAGCCGCCGTCGTGGCGCGAGGCGCTGCATCTCCAGTGCCGCCTCGGCAATGGCACGACGCTCGTGGTGCGGCGCGCGGTGGTCGGGGAGGTCGGGCTGCTCGACGAGCAGTTGCGGACGTACGAGGACTGGGATTGGGTGCTGCGGATGACGCTCCGGCACCGCCTCCAGATCGCGCGCGAACCGCTCGCCAGGGTCCACGTTTCCCCGCTCCGATCCGCGCGCGCTTTCGCCGCCGGCGCGGAACGTTTCCTCGCGAAACACGACGCCGAGTTTGCGCGCCTCGGCCGCGCCCATCGGCGGCGCGTGCGCGGGGAACACTTCGCCGCGGTGGCGGCCAACGCCTTTGGCACGCGGGAGTTTCCGCTCGGCTGCCGCTACGTTTGGAAATCCTTCGCCGCCGCGCCGCTCGCCAAACCCCAGCGCCTCGGCGCGCTGCTGCTCGCGCCGGTCGATGCCTGCTGCGGCACCTCGCTCATCGCCCGCGCGGCGTCCGCGCTGCGCCGCCCATGAGCCGACCTTACCGCGTTCTCCACGTCATCGACAGCCTCGACCTCGGCGGCGCGCAGGTGGTGCTGTGGAATCTGCTCGCGCACGCGGATCGCTCCCGCTTTCAGCTCGAAGCCGCGTGCCTGCACGGGCGCGGCGTTTTCTGGGAGCGCATCCGCGGCACCGGCGTGCCGGTCCATTCGCTGTCGTTCGACCACCGCTTTCCGAGCTACATCCCGCTGCTGGCGTGGCTCATCCTCACGCGGCGCTACGACGTGGTGCATTGCCATTTGCTCGCGGCCAATGTGATCGCCAAACCGCTCGCCGCGCTGCTCGGCGTGCCGGTGCGGATCAACCACGACCACTGCAACGACAAGCTCGCCGATCCGCGGAAATGGGTGCCCGCCGCGGACCGCTGGACGAACCGTTTTTCCACCCACGTCTGCGCGGTCTCGGAATCCACGCGCCGGTTTCTCGTGGCGCACGAGGGGATGGCCGAGGCCCGCACCACGACGCTGCACAACGGGATCGACCTCGCCATTTTCCAGCCGCGCCCGGAGCAGCGCGCCGCGGCGCGGAAAAAGTGGGCGCTCCCGGACGGGGCGTTCGTGGTGGGCGGGATCGGGCGGCTGACTTATCAGAAAAATTTCGCGCTCTTTCTCGATGTCGCGGCGGACGTGGTGGCGCGGCATCCGCAGGCGTGTTTCGTGATCGCCGGGACCGGCGAGGAGGAAGCGGCGCTGCGCGTGCAGGCGGCGGCGCGCGGGCTCGGCGAGCGGGTGCGTTTTCTGGGCTATGTCGGCGACATGGCTGCGCTGTATCCTGCGCTCGACATGCTGCTCCTGACTTCGCGCTACGAAGGTCTGCCCATCACCATCCTCGAAGCGATGGCCGTGGGGCTGCCCATCGTGGCGTCGCGGCTGGACGGCGTGGAGGAAGTGCTCGCCGATGGCGAAGACGGCGCGCTGGTGAGGCCGGACGACCGCGCCGGATTCGCGGCGCGCGTGGGCGAGATGATCGCGCAACCCGCGCTGGCGCAGCGTTGCGCGGCGGCGGCGCTGGCCAAAGTGCGCGCCCATTTTTCCGCCGAAACCATGACGCGCGCGGTGGAGGCGATCTATTTGAAATACCTGGAGCCGGCGAAATGAAGGACTGGTTCTGCGACTGGGAGGCGAACCGCGGCAACGAAAAGGGGCGGCTCGTGCTGCTGCTTTTCCGCGTCGCGCAATGGGTGCGCGGCTGGCCGGAGCCGTGGTGGCTGCTGGGGGCGCCGGTGCTCGCATTTTACCGGCTGCATGTGGAGTGGGTGCTGGGCATCGAGCTGCGGTTTAAGACGCGCGTGGGGCCGGGGCTGCGGCTCTTTCACGGGCAGGGGCTGGTGGTCCACGAGGGCACGGTCATCGGCGCGCATTGCACGCTGCGCCAATCGACGACCATCGGGAACAAGACGCTCGCCGATGGCACGCCGGGCGGCTGCCCGGTGCTCGGAGATCGCGTGGATGTGGGCGCGAATGCGGTCATCATCGGCGCGATCAAGATCGGCGACGGGGCGGTGATCGGGGCCGGCGCGGTGGTGGTGCAGGACGTGCCGCCGGGCGCGGTGGTGGCGGGGAATCCGGCGCGGGTGATCGGGCAGCGCTGAGCGGTTCAGCGTTCGCGCAGGAGCTGGCGCACCTGGCTGGTGGTGCCGTCGAGGGCGTTCAGGGAACGCAGGCGGCCGCGGGCGTCGAGGAGCCAGACGGTCGGGACGGCGTTGATCCCGAGCGCCCGGACGAGCGGACTTTCCCAGCCCTTGCCGTCGAACGCCACGGGCCACGTCAGCGAGCGGGCCTTGATCACGGCGTCGAGTGCCGCGCGTTGGTCATCGAGACTCACCCCGAGCACGTGGACGCTGCTCGGCGGCAGCTCCGTGAGGGTGTTCTGCACATTCGCGATGGCCCCCACCGAGGGACGCGAGGCGCCGGCGAAAAACACGATGAGCACGGGGCGGCCGCGCAGCTCGGCGAGCGTGATGTCGCGGCCCTGCACGGAGGTGAAGCGCAGCGGGACTTCCTCGCCGAGCAGGCGCACGCGTTTCAGATCGTCGGCGATGCGGGCCTTGAGTTCGTCGTCCTGGGCGAGCGGCTGGGCGTCGGCGAGGAGCGCCTCTTTGATCTTTGGCTGCGCGTCAAAAAGCGTGGCGACTTCCGCGAGCAGCGCGGCCAGCCGGCGGTCGGCGGGATGCGCCTCCTGAAATTTGCGGGCGGCGGCGCGCACCTCCTCGCGCTGCGCGGGCGTGACCTCGCGGAGATTGCGCATCAGCCGGGCGACCTTCGCGAAGTCGAGTTCCACGCGCTGCGCGGGCGTGGCGTTTTTTTCCAGATCGTCGAGCAGATGCCGGCCCTCCGCGCGCACCTTGTCGGCGTTCTCGAAGTCGCCGCGAATCTGCAGCGCGCGCGCCAGCCGCAGGCGCGTTTCAAAGACCCGCGCGTCCTCCGGGTGGGCGGCGAGAAACGCCCGCAGCGCCTTCTCCTGCCGGACCAGATGGGCGTGGATCATCATCCGCGCACCCTCCTCCGTGGGCGGCTTTTCCTGCGGCCCGGCATCCAGGGCGGTGATCGCTTGCCAATCCGCCTCGGCATCGCCAGCCCGAGCACCCGCTGCGCTCAGGGCGAAGGCGGCGACGATCGCGAGCAAGGGGCGGAGCCGGTGGCGTTGGTTGGTCAGGTTCATTTTTTGTTCACGGGAATGATCGTGGCCGACACTGCGCGGTGGTCGCTCGCGGCGCTCCAAAATTCCGAACGATCAACGCGGCCCGAGCCGGTCACCACTTCGCGGACCAGCGCCGGGCTGGCAAAGAGAAAGTCGATGCGCGAGTAGAGGTCGGCGGTTTTCCAGTGGTGCGTCCAGCGATCACCGAGGGCGTCCTTGGCGGGCACATCATCGAGGTAGGTCGGCGTGCCGCGGATGCCGCTGATTTCGGCAAACATCGGCGTGTCCTTGGTGTCGTTGAAATCGCCGTAGCAGACGAGGTTCACCTCGGGATTCGGGACGAGGATTTTTTCCAGATGCCGGCGCAACTGCTGCGCCTCGTGCCGCCGCACCACGGCCTCGCCCTCGGCGATGGCGAGCTTCGATTTGAGATGCGCGCCGACCATGCGGAGCTGGTAGTCGGGCGCGACCTGGATGGTCACATCGAGAAAACCGCGGCGCACTTTTTCGGGCTGGCCGTTGATTTCAAAAGGCACGTCCGCTTGCGAATTGCGCGCCACGATGGGGAAGCGGCTGACCAGCGCGAGATGCCGCTCGGGGTCGGCGGCCTGGACGTATTCCGCATCCACGTAGCCGAGTCCCGCGGCGGCGAGCCGCTTTTTGAAATCCTCGAACCGCTCCGGCGAACCCATCTCGCACACGCCCAGGATGTCCGGGTTGATCTCCTTGATGACGCGGATCAGCGCGGTGATCGCCGCTTCCGTCTTGGGCTTGGCCGGCGTCCGGCCACCCTCGGGGACCGG
>JAYWEB010000388.1:0-7797 GCA_043779575.1 Chthoniobacter sp.
TTTTCGGAAAACTCCGCGAACAGCAACTTGAACGGCTTGCGCAGAAACTCCGCGATCACGGTCAGCCGTCCGCGATGCGCCATGCCCATGCAGATTTCCTCCACCCCGCGGCCCCGGCAATTTTCCAGCAGACCGTAGAGAGCGGTGATGAGCGCCTCGCCGCCTTCGAGCGAAAAGCGTTTCTGCCCCTGATATTTCGTGTGCAGGAAATGCTCGAAACTCTCGACCTTTGCCAACTCCCGCAGCATGCGCCTTTGCAGGTCCGCGGGCACCGCGCTCTCGGACGGGCGGCTCTCCACTTTCTCGCGCAGCCAGTTCCGCACGCGCGGATTCTGGATGTGCATGAACTCCGCGCCGACCGGCCCGCAGTAGATTTTTTCCAGCGCGGCGATCATCGCGCGCAGCTTCATCCGCTGCCCGCCGAGGAAGTATTTTGTGCTCACCGGCAGATCGAGATCCTTGTCCCCAAACCCCAGCTCGCGCAGGCTCAGCAGCGGATTCTGCGGACGCTCGTGGGCCAGCGGATCGAGGTTCGCGATGGTGTGGCCGAGCGTGCGGTAGGCATAGACGAGCCCGTCCACCCGCGGCTGGAGCGGGTCCTCGGCGGTGCCCCTGGCCGCGGTTGCGGCCCCATTTTGCGACCGCACGGAGCCGAGTTCAAAGCCCTCGAAAAAAGCCGCCCACGTCGCATCGACCGACGCCGGATCGCGGCGCCAGCTTTCGTAGTTTTGGTCGAGCAGGTCGGCGTTGAAACGGTTCGCAAACGAAGTAGCCATACGGAAAATTGGGGCGGCAACTTAGACAGCGCGCCCCCGGCGTCCAAACGAAATTCCGGCGGGGTGTGGGTTGGGAAAAAACCGGCCGTCATCCTGAACGGGGTTTCGCCGTGGGCGCAGGCGGCGGGCGAAACGCAGTGAAGAGCCGAGTCCGGCTTCGCCCGCCGGGAATTCCGTTCAGTTGGAGATGGCCTGTGGGAAGGAGGCGTAACGGAAGGTGACGCCGTGGAGGAGAAAGGCGCGCACAGGGTTCGCCTTTGCTCGCAACCCGCGCCCCCTACGCGGATGGGCTGCCGGCCAGCTCTTTCCGCAGCTCGGCGCTGCGCTCGATGGTCTGCATGAGCAGGGTGGGGACGGTGGGGAGGGCGCGGGCGCGGATGAAAATCTGGTAGCTGAAAAGTCCTTTGCTGAGGCCGATGAAAAGCTGGTTGAGCGTCACCAGCAGGCGGCCGAGCGCGTTGTCGCCGACGGCCTTCGGGAAAGGCGCGGGGATGCCGCGGACTTCGAGGATTTGGTAGCCGGTCTGGGCAAACAATTCGCGCATCGAACTGAACGTGAAGAGCCGCGTGTGGGTGCGGTCGAGGATGCCTTTGCGGCCGTAGTTGAAGTAGCCGAGCAGCAGCATGAGGCGCGTCACGGCGAAACCGATGTTCGCCGTGGTGAGGACGATCTCCGGGCGCTTATTGGCGGCGGCGATGCGCAGCTTTTCCATGAAAACCTCGGGGTCTTTCAGGTGCTCGATGACGTCGAGCATGAAGACCTGATCGAAGTCCGAGACGCTGATCGGGAACTCCTGGCCGTCCATGTCCCAGTGCTGGAACTCGATCTTCGGGTTGTCCGATTTTTCGCGGATGTACTGGTCCACTCCGACCACATGCCCGGCCTTTTCCGCGAGATGCTCGGCCACGTAGCCCTGCCCGCAGCCGATGTCCAAAATCCGCGCGCCCGGCTTCACCGCTTCGATGGCGAAGGTGTGCGACGACGCGAAGCCCATCTTGAGATCATAGGTCAGCTCGATCTGCCCGACGTCGAACTTGCGGTCGAAGAGCAGGTTCATCTCGTGGCATTTCGCGCGGACCATTGTTTGGCAGATGTCCCACGCGTATTTCAGCCCGTTTACGTGGCAGATTTCGTCGCCGTAGAAAGTGGGGATCGGGATCTCGCGGATGGTGATGCCCGCGAAATGGAGCTGCACGATGATGTCCGTGTCGAAATGGAAGTCGTTCGAGTTGCGCTCGAAAGGTATGCGCCGCAGCGCCTTCGTGGCGTAGAGCCGGTAGCCGCTGTGAAACTCGCTGAGCCGCGTGCCGAGGAGCGCGTTTTGAAACTTCGTGAGCACCTGGTTGCCGACCCATTTGTAGAACGGCATGCCGCCTTGCAGCGCGTCCTGCTTGTGGATCATCCGCGAGCCGAAGACCGCGTCGGCGTCATCTTGGAAAAACGGTTCCAGCAATGCGGGCAGTTTTTCCGGCGCATACTGGCCGTCGCCGTGGAGCAGCGCCACCACATCGAAGCCGTGATCGATCGCGTAGCGGTAGCCGAGCTTCTGATTGCCGCCATAGCCCTGGTTCTCGGGGTTGCGCAGGATCGTGACTTTGAAATCGCTCGTCGCATCCTCGCGCTGCAGCCCGGTCTGAAAGGTCGCGTCCTTCGACGAGTCATCGATAATCAGCACCTCCACAGCGCGCGTGTGCAGCTCTTTCGGGATGCGGTCGAGCACGCTGTTGATGGTCTTCTCGGCGTTGTAGGCGACGATGAAGATGAGGATGCGTTTTCCAGAGAAGTCGGTCACGGCGGGATGTTAGCAAAGATTGGTCCCGCGTCGAGATTTCCCCCGTGGTGCTTCGGCCTGACAAGCGCGCCAGTGCCCGGACCGTCCTCATCCAAGGTCGCGGCCACGGCTTCGCCACCGCCAGTCGGACGCCGGATAACCCCCCAACCTCAAGCGGTGTTCACAGCGGTTGATGGGCGTCGGCCTGTCTTGGTCGGTCAGCGCAGGACGCGGACGCTCACGGGTGAGGTAGGGAAATACCTTACTAAATAGTCTATCGAAACCTTTGCGCCGCTTGTGGTTGCTCGCTATTGGTAGCGCCGGTTTGTAATCATTAACCCGCCCCCCCCGCACCCCCCCGAAAAACCCGGCAAACCATCTCTGGCGCTTGATTTCCGCCCCGCCCCGCGCCCTCGTCGCTTCCCCAGATCGGCCATGAAACTTTCCCGCAAAATCCCGACCGCCAATTCCGTATCCATGAAAACTCCCGCCATGAAAACCACCCGCACCCGCACCTCCGCCCGCATCCTCGCCGGCTCCATCGCCGCCCTCCTCGCCGCGCAGTCCGCTTCAGCCACCACCATCGTGTGGGACGGCGGCGGCGCGGATGCCAACCTTCTAACCGCGATCAACTGGTCCACGGACATCGCTCCGGTGGCCAATGACTCGCTTGTCTTCGATGGCGCTACGCGCCTGGCACCCAGTAACAACTTCACGGCGGGCACCGTTTTCAATGGCCTCACCTTCAATGCAGGTGCGGGTGCTTTCACCCTGAGTGGTAACCAGATCGGCTTGAATGGCACCATCACGGACAACTCCCTGAGTCTGGAAACCATCAGTGCGGCTATTGCCCTTTCCGCTACGGAAACAGTCAATGTCTCCCTGATCGGCGGCAGCCTTACCCTTTCCGGTGTCATCTCAGGCACTACCTTCGGTCTCACCAAGACGGGTTCCGGCCTGCTTACGCTCTCCGGTGCCAACACTTTCACTGGTCCCGTGTCCATCACGGGCGGCACGCTTTCGATTGCCGCAGATGGCACGAGTGCGGCGAATCCGCTTGGCTCGGGTGCGAGCGCGGTGAACTTGACGATCGATGGAGGCGCGCTGCGCATCACGGCCGGCAGTGTTCAAATAGCAACGAATCGCAGCATCCTGCTCGGGAACTCTGGGGCGGGCACGGGCGGCTCCATAGATAACGCTCTTTTGGCCTCCTACAACGGCGTGATGGCGAACAACGGCGGCACCAATAGCTTCACCAAGACCGGAGCGGGCGAGCTGAGACTCGGCGGCGTGAGCACCTACACCGGAAGCACCTTCGTCAACCAAGGCACCCTGAAGCTGGATTTCACGGCATTTGTCGGCACCACCACCAATATCATCAACTCCGGCAGCACCCTCGTCCTCGGCGGCGCGATCACGGGCTTGAATAACACGCAGCTCAAAGTCGTGGGCCTGCAGCCCGGAGCTGCGCTGAATGTGACTTCCAAGAACTCGGGCAACAGCTCCCAGACGTTTAACGGCTTGACCTTGAATCAAGGAAATAACACCATAACGGCAACGCAAACGGTGGGTGGGAACATGCGCCTCGCGCTCGGGGCGATCACTCATACTTCAGGCGGCAACATCACTTTCACGCTGCCTTCTGTCACGCCGACACTGACGAACGCCATCACGACGACGAACGCGAACACGAACGGGATTCTCGGCGGTTGGGCACGCACCAGCACTGGGGATTGGGCGGCCAATGATGGCTCGGGCAACATCGTCTCCTACACAGCTTACACCACCCTCGCGGGGGCGACTCCGACGCTTGTTAGTGGCGCAACCACCAACGTGAAGATCACTTCTGGCAGCACGGGCAACATCAACTTCGCGGCTGGAACGACCGACGTGAATACCATTCTTTCCACAGACGCGGCGGCGCGGATGCTCAATGTCCTGTCCGGGGACACGCTGCGTCTGGGGGCTTTTGGGGCGATTGTCGATTCGGATACTACGGCTAATGTCGTCTTTACAGTGGGTGCCGCTGGCAGCTTTCTGACCGCTGGCGGTGCAGCCAATACGGCTGGCGAACTCGTCCTGACGGGTAACAGTTCCACTCTCAATAGTGGCAATGGTATAACGGTGGCTTCCAGCATCGTCAACAATGGTACGGGGGCGGTGACGGTTGTGTCAAATGGGAACGCTCGCACCATCCTTTTAGCGGCGAATACCTACACCGGCGGCACGTACATTAATAGCGGCGAAGTTCGAATCGATAACCTTGTTGGGTTCGGTTCAGGTGACGTGCGCATCCAATCTGGCGGTCAAGCTTATATCAACGTTGCCGGAACCGTGACCAACAACTTCTTTATTTCCGGTGATTCCGGTGAGGGGAGCAGTGTCCAACCACTTGGCAGTATCCGAATCGCCCAGGCCTCGGCCACGCTCAGCGGCACCATCACGCTTACTTCTGATGCGCGAATTGCTGCTAACAATGGATCGATTGCCGCACCCAATATTATCTCTGGCAAGATTACCGGGAACTTCAATTTAGACATAGCCAATGCGAATGGCACCTCGCTAGCCGTGATCAGCCTCTCGAATACCAGCAATGATTTCAGCGGGAATCTCAGCCTGAATGGATATGTCGCGGGAACCGCTTTCGTAAACATCACTAGGACTGCGACGCTCACTCTGGGTGCGAACAATGTGCTTCCTGACGGAGTCGGCAAGGGCAACGTGATTATTAACGGCGCCTCCGTTGCTAACGCTTTTGTCACTCTGGACTTGAATGGCAAATCCGAAACCATCAATGGCTTGGTGAGTGGAGGAACCTTGACCAATGCCATAGTGACCAATTCAGTCACGGGGGCGTCCGTTCTCACCGTTGGCGGGGGTGACGCTACTGCAACCTTTGCGGGTAAAATTCAAGACGGCGCGGCAGGTAAAACACTTGCCATCACAAAAACTGGTCTAGGCACCCAGACGCTCAGCGGAGTGAATACCTACATCGGCGGCACGACCGTCAATGCCGGCACGCTGCTCTGGAGCGGAGCCAACAACCTGCCCACCACCGGCACCTTGCAGGTGAACGCAGGCGGTAACTTCAGCCTGGCCGACGGCACCGCGCTTACCACGACCACCACCGCCGCTTTGAACCTCGCCAACGGCGCAAACCTGACCTTCGACTGGGCGGCGGGTGCTTTGGACAAACTCACCTCGACCGCCGCGGCGACCACCACGGGCAATGTCGGCATCACCATCAAGAATGCCGCCCCGACCGAAGCCGGCGGCACGCTGATCAGCTCGGCCTCGGGCGGCCTGACGACGGCGAATGGCACCTTATATTTCCTCTCCAACAATACCAACTTCGCCGCCGCTCTTTCCGTGACGGACACGGCTGTGAGCATCGGATTGCAAGCAGTCGTCACCGCACTGACGGATGCTTACTGGCTTGGCAACCAAGTCACCGGTGCCACTGGCGCGATGGCGCTCTCCAGCGGCACGACCAGCAACTGGGCCTCGGATGCTGCGGGCACGGCAGCGGGAGGCGTGGTTCCCGGAGGTGGCATCGCCAACGTCATTTTCGGCGCGACCGGCGCCTCGCAGCAGGCCAGCGTGACCACTGGCGCGGACATGAACCTGGGCAGCATCACCTTTAACGACAGCGCCGCCGTGACCCTCGCGGGCAGCAACGCGCTGACCCTCAATAACACCTCGGCCACCGCGGCCTCGACGAGCGGGGCGCTCGCCACGGTGACGGCGGGCAGCGCCATCTCAGTCACTTCATTTGCCAACGCCACCAACACCATCAGCGCGAAGGTCGCGCTGGGTGCGGGCCAGACTTGGAACGTCGCCAGCGGCAAGACCCTGACGGTGAGCGGGGCGGTTTCCGGCACCAACAGCCTCACCAAGGCTGATAGCGGCACCGTCACGCTTTCTGGTGCGAACACTTACACCGGGGCAACCATCTTCAGCGGTGGCAAGCTCATTGTCAGTTCCACCGGCACGATCAACTTGACCAGCGGGGTTACGATCGGTGCGGCGGAGTTCAACTACAACTCGGCCACCACCCTCACGCAGCCTGTCTCCTTTAGCACCACGGGCGGCACCCTTAGCGGCACCGGCACCATCGGCACGGCCGTCACCGTCACCTCGGGTAATAACCTGTCGCCGGGCAACAGCCCCGGCACGCTGAGCTTTGGCGCCGGGCTGACCCTGGCCGCCGGCGGCATCTTTAACTGGGAGAATAACACCATCAACACGCTGGGCACCGTGGGCACCGACTGGGACCGGGCCAGCGTCACCGGCACGACGCTGATCGACAGCACCGCCACGACCGGGTCCAAGCTCAAGCTGCTCTTCACCGACGCCGGCACGAGCTTTGCCAATAGCTTTTGGAATAACGACCAGACCTTCAGCAGCTTCGTCACCGGCGGCATCTCCGCGGGCAACCTCTTTGACGGAACCAACCTCACCGTCTTCATCAACGCCGTCCAGCAGGGTGCGACCAATACCATCGCCGGCCTGGGCACTTTCACCACCGCCGTCAATGGCGCCAACCTCGACCTGAAGTGGACCCACATCGGTAACAACTCGCAAATCCTCATTACTTCCGCGCCGGATTCCTCCAGCATCGTCACCGGGGCGTCGGCCAAGGCCATCGCCCTCGGCCGCGTCGTCTCCGGCGGCACGCAGGTCACCGGCTCGCAGACCATCGCCAACTCCGGCACGGATTCCGCGGCCTACACCGTCACCCTCGGCGGGGATGTCTCCGCCTCTGGTCTTACCGCCGGCACGCTGACCGGCTTATCCAACACCAGCGGCACCATCACCCTCGACACGGAGACCACTGGCAGTAAGTCCGGCACCGTCACGGTGGCCAACACCTCCGCGGATTCCCACGCCGCCGGCCTCGGCAGCGCCGAAGGCAGCGATGTCTTCACCGTGACCGGCACGGCGGTGGCCAACCGCACCCTGACCGCGACCGCGCTCGGTGCGCTCGGCCTGCAGCACGTCGGCGCGACCTATGCCGGCCCGGCCACGACGACCGTCAGCACGCTCGCCAGCACGGCGGGCGACGACGATCGCGCCACCCGCGTGACCCTCGGCGGCGGCACCGACGGCAGCCTGACGGTGGCGGGCAGCGCCACGGTCTTTAACACCGCGAGCCAGTCGGAAGGCCGCGGCGTGAGCGGGAGCTACGCCGCGGCGGGCGTGATCAGCGGCTCGTTCAACCTGACGACGGCTGTGGACGGCAGCGAAACG
>JAYWEB010000389.1:0-7792 GCA_043779575.1 Chthoniobacter sp.
GGGCACGCTCAACGTCAACGGAGCGGTCACTGGTGGTTTCAACCTGAACAAAGTGGGTGCGGGCACGACGCACTTCGGTGTCGCTGGATCACTGGCGGGAGTGGGCAACCTGACGGCCGAGGCCGGCACGACCAACGTGAACAGCGTCCTCGGCACTGGTACCTCGGCAGTGAGCGTGGGTCCGACGACCGCCGCCACCCTGAAGTTTGGCAGCGTGAGCCAGACGCTCGGTTCGCTGACCATCGGGGCCGGCTCGACCGTGACCTTCACCAGCGGCCTGGCGTCCTTCAGCGGAGGCGGTGGTGGCGGCAAAGCCCCGAGCCTCGGCGGCGGTGGCGCGGTGGTGCCCGAGCCCGGCACCCTCGGCCTGCTGCTGGTCGGCGCGCTCGGCGTGCTGAACCGCCGCCGGCGGTCGGCATGAACACGGAAAGTAACTTGGGCTTCAGCCCAATGATCCCGTGTCCCCTTTGGGCAAAAGCCCAAGCTACATTTTTCCAGGGCTGATTGGCGTTGGTCCCTGGGAAGCGAGTGTCCGGAGTCTCGTAGTGGTGGCTCCGGACCCCATCGTGGTCGAAAGCCGGGCGGTGCGCACCGCCCGGCTTTCATCCTTCCGGGGCGCAGCTTGAAAATTTCGCTGTCGCCGTGGAGTCGTCCAAGGAGGAAATGGCCGGATGGAGCGCAGCACAGAACACTTCATGGCCGGCCGCTTCCGCGGCCAATTTTACTACGCCGGGGAGGCGCGCACGGATCGTGCGAAACCGGGCGGACGAAAATTGGGCCTGATTTTAACCACGGAGATCACGGAGCGCACGGAGGCAGGACACTCGCGGGCTTGCGCGGATTGCGGTGTGGCGTGTAGGAAGCGTGCGCCACATCGCTTTCCCTCCTGCATGAAAATCATCCGCACGCTCGGCTCCACCGTTAGCCTTCGACTCCAGTCATGATCCGCGAAGTCATCGTCCTCGGGGGGGGCAGCGCGGGGCTGCTCGCGGCGCTCACGCTGCGCCGCCGGTTGCCGCAGCTCGCGGTGCGCGTGATCCGCAGCCCGGAGATCGGCGTGATCGGCGTGGGAGAGGGGACGACGCCGGGGTTCCCGCAGTTCCTCTTCGATTTTCTCGGGTTGAAGCGGAGCCAGTTTTTTTCGCAAGTGACGCCGATCTGGAAGCTGGGCGGGCGCTTCCTCTGGGGGCCGCGGGCGGGGTTCAATTATCCGTTTGAGACCACCTTCGAGCGGCGGGTGCCGGGGCTCTCGCAGGCGACGGGATTTTACTGCGAGGAGGACTACGATTTCGCGCAGTTCGCGTCGGGCTGCATGATGCTGAACAAGGTCTTCCCGCGCCGCCCGGATGGCGCGCCGGAGCCGCTGGAATACTACGCCTTTCACATCGAGAACGAGCAGCTCGTCTCGTGGCTCGGGAATGTCTGCCGGACGATGGGTGTGGCGATCACCGATGGCACGGTGACGAGTGTGGAGCCGGGCGGCGATGGCGTCGCGGCGCTGCATCTCGCGAACGGCGAGCGGGTGACGGCGGATCTTTTCATCGACGCATCCGGCTTCCGCTCCGAGCTGCTGGGCAAGGCGCTCGGGGTGCCGCAGCGCAGCTTCTCGGCGTCGCTTTTTTGCGATCGCGCGGTGGTCGGCGGGTGGATGCGCACGGACGAGATGATCCAGCCTTACACGACGCAGGAGACGATGGACGCCGGCTGGTGCTGGCGGATCGACCACGAGACGAGCATCAACCGCGGCTACGTGTATTCATCGGCTTTCGCGAGCGATGACGAGGCGCGCGGGGAATTCCTGGCGAAGAACCCGAAGATCGATTCGGAGAAGACGCGCGTGGTGAAATTCAGCTCGGGCCGGCGCGAGGTGTCGTGGAAGGGCAACGTCATCGGCATCGGCAACGCGAGCGCCTTCGTGGAGCCGCTGGAGGCGACGGCGCTGAACAACCTCGTGCTCCAGCTCAAGGTGCTCGCGCAAATCCTCGAGCACAGCGCGTGTGAGCCGACGCCGTCGATGGTGGGCATCTACAATCTGCGCTCGGCGGATTGGTGGGATGACACGCGCGATTTTCTCGCGCTGCACTATCGGTTCAATACGCGGCTGCAGACGCCGTTTTGGCGGATGTGCTGCGCGGAGACGGACCTCGGGCTGCTCGATGAGTTCGTGCGCTTTTACCGCGAGAATGGGCCGACGCGCATGGGCCTCCACGCGCTGCCGCATGGCCGCGCGATCTACGGGCTGGAGGGCCACCTCGCCATCCTCGTCGGTTGCGGCGTGCCGTATCGCCGGGCGCATCCGCTGCCGGACGCCGAGCTGAAGCGGTGGCGCGACCACCACAAAGAGGTGCGCCGCGCCGCCGAGCGCGCATTGAGTGCAAAGGAATGCCTCGATTTTTTCCGCAAGCCCGGCTGGTCGTGGGATGCCTACCGCCCGCCGGCGAGCACCTCGTCGATCCAGCTCTGAGTCACGCCTGCTGGCGGAAATGGGCGATGGCCTCGGCCTGCGTGAGGGCGGTGGGGATGATGCGGTTGCGGAGCTGGAGGTAGCGCGCGGCATTCTCCTGCATCTCGCGCGGATGCCGGCTGAGCGCGACCATGCGGCGCGCGTGCTCCGGGCGCAGGAGGCCCATGCCGCAGAGCATCGGCGCCCAGACGAGCAGCCCGCTCGTGAGCTTCGCCTGCTGCGTGTAGATGGGCGCGAAATCCTCGCGCGCGGGGAAGGCGTGGCGCCAGCGTTCCATGCGTTCCTGGTTCGCAGGCGTCATCGCGGAGGGCTTTTGGTAATCCCGCCAGAACTCCGTATCCGCCCGGCCCGTGTGGTAGTGGAAGCTGATGAAATCCACGTAGTCGTCGTAGGCGGCGGCGACGAGGCGATTGTAGCTCGCGGCGAGGGAGGGCAGCGCCGCGCGGGCGAGGTGCGGAAAAAGCAGCTCGGTGAGCAGGCGGATCTGCACGGACATCCCGTGGATGGTCGTCGCCTCCAGCGGCTCGGAGAAGACGCCCGCCAGCCCGATCGCGCACACATTCCCGATCCACTGCTGCTCATAGCGGCCTGGCTCGAAACGCAGGATGCGCGGGCTTTCGCCGACCTCCACGCCCGTGGCGCGAAACTCCGCGATGGCCTGCTCGTCGCTGATGTAGCGCGAGGAGAAAACGTAGCCGCGTCCGAGCCGCGATTGCGTGGGGATCTGCCACATCCAGCCGTGCGGCAGCGCGGTGGCGCGGGTGAAATTCGGGATCGCCTGGCCGGGCGCGTAGGGCACGAGCTGCGGGATCGCCGAGTCCACGCGAATCCAGTCCGCGTAGCTCTTCCACCGGGGCGCGCACGCCTTTGCCAGGAGCAGCCGGTGAAACCCCGAGCAATCAATGAAGAAATCTCCCGCGATCTCCTGCCCGCCGCGCGTGCGCACGCTCGCGACGTGGCCGCTCTCCGGCTCCTGCGCGAAGCCTTCCACCACATCGTCGAGGTGCGTGATGTTGGGCCGGCTAGCCGCGACTTCCATCATCCACGCCGCGAATTTCAGCGCATCGAAATGGCAGGAGGCAAAGCCGATCTGCGTGTTCACGCTGCCGTCGGGATTGCGGAAGTGGTCCGTGCGCCCCTGCCGCATCAGCTCGGCATGGAGCTGCACCTGGCCGAGCTTCGCGCCATTCGCCGCGGCGAGCTGGTAAAACTCCTCCATCGCCGTCTCGTAGCTGTGCTGGAAGTAGCTCGGCGGCGCGTCGATCGGGGAGAGGTATTCTGTGCCGGGCCCGTGCCAGTCCTGGTACCAGATGCCCAGCTTGAAGGTCGGCTCGCAGCGCCGGAAAAACTCTCCGACGCTCAGCCGGTGCAGCGGATCGCCCACGAACTCGAGCACCACGCCCGTGACGCTCTCGCCCACGCCCAGCGGCCCCATCGCCCTCGCATCCACGACGGTGATCTGCTTCTCCGGGAAGCGATCCGCGATGGCGATCGCCGCCATCCACCCCGCCGTGCCGCCGCCGACAATGACGATGCGATTCATGGCGCGACGCCGGGCGGCTGGGGGGATGGAAAGCGGGCGGCTGGAGGCATCGGCGCGCTGATAAAAGCGCAGCCCTGCGGGATTGTCATGCGCCAATTCCGAGGAGGAAGCACCCCCGGTTGCGAGCACCTGCCCGACTCCTGGGCGGCTGGCGCGGCTAGGGCGAGACGACGCAGTGCTGGCAAGGAACATCTATCGCATGTTTTGCCATAGCGGCCAAAAAAGAAATTTGCATTTCCGCCGGATGCCATGCCTATTGCCGCCCAAGCAATTCTCCCCATCGCAATAGCACTCGCCTCATCCAACCAAAGCCAACCCACTCAAGACTCCCATGAAAACCACCTCCCGTGCCCGCATCACCCGCCGCGCCATCCTCGCCACCACCATCGCTCCCGCGCTGCTCGCCACAGGCTTCGCGGCGGATGTCTTCATCCCGCCGGATCTCACGATCAATAGCGACGGGGGAGCGCCGACTTACGTCGAGGGATTGATCGAGGGCTTCCTTGCCGGCTCCGACAATGAAACGACGGCGAATCCGGGTAACAGCTCGCCGGAGCTTGGTCTCCGCATGGCGACGAGCACGGCATTTGGCGCAGATTTATGGGCGGGCGATCGGACTTGGGTTTATACCGGCCAAATTTTCACCGGTGCGAACGGCGTCATTTCGGTCGCGGCCAATTGCGACGACAACGATTGGTTCAAAATCAATGGCTCGGTCATCCTCAATGACAACGGGTGGGATACGGCAGTAGCGGCGAAGGTCACCGGCCTGACGCCTAACACCTGGGTGGACTTCGAATACCGGTCCGGGAATGGCGGCGGCGGTGCGGGGCCGAGCGGGCAGGGTGCAAATTGGTCGAGCACAATCGGGGCGGTGATCAGCCACTCCGATTTGGGGTTAAGCACCAATCCGCTTGACTACACCTATGGCACCGCAGGCGCGAACAGCTACGGCGACGCGGATGGAATCCCCGACGCGACGATGGAACTCTTCCGCTACCAGGTTGTCACCCCCCTCAGCGACAACTTGCGCATCACCGCCACTGGCACGATCACGATTGACGGGGCGCTCGCTGCCGTGACGGAGCCATCGATGAGCTTTGAGAACGCCGCGGCGGCGACGCTGACCGTCAACGACGGCACCGGCTCGCACAAGACGCTCGGCTTCTCCGGTCTCACCCAATGGGCGACTGTGGCATCGGGGGGCGCGGCGGTGACGCTCTCGGGATCATCGGATGTGAGGCCTGGGCAGATGAGCGACAATGGGATCAATGTGACGGTCACGCGTGGAGCTGGCGGCGGTGTGCTAATCCTCGACTCGACGGCGGCGCATACGCTGGGCAATACGACCTTCGCGGCGGATGGCGGCATCATCTCCGTGGTCAGCTCGGGGACGAATCCCGTGCCGAACGCGACCTTCGCCATTACCGGTGCGGCAGGCGTGCTTCACATCAGTGCTTCGGCGGACACCACCTTTAACAACGCGATCAATGTCACCGGCTCCGGCACGCTCCAGCACACCGGGAGCTCCAATGACACGCTCAGCGGTCCGCTGACGATCTCCGCTGGCGTGAACTTCACAACCGAGGTGGCGGGTGGCTCGCTCAAGCTCACCGGCGCAGTGTCCGGCACCGGCGACACGTTCGTGAAGACCGGCGCCGGCACCCTCGTAATGGGCAATATGACCAGCACTTACACCGGCAAAACGATCATCCAGGCGGGCACGCTGAAGATTGGCAGAGGCAACGAAACTGACAGCACCGCTCTCACGAACGCCGGCGTCGCGGGGCCCTTGGGCGCCCCTACCGGGGCTAATGCAACTATTGACATGTACAACGACACCACCCTGCAAACGGGCAACACCGGCCCGCGTGTCAACCAAGAGACCGATCGCACGATCAATCTCGCGGCCAACGGCGCTGGAACTGTGACGATTTCAGTCAATGACAACGACACCTACTTCAAATTTGGCGCGGTGACAGCCACCGGGACTGGTGCCAAGACTCTTGCCGTAGTCGCGGGTTACAATGGGAATGCCGACCGTGAGACGATAACCTTCAATGGAGCAATCTCCGAACTCTCCGCAGCCGACCCGCTCTCGCTCCAAGTTACTTTTAATACGGGGAGTGGCGCTGCGAGTTACGTTAATCTTAAATCGGGCGGCACCTTCACTGGGCCAATTACCGTGCTGAGGCCCGGCAACGCATCCGCTGCCTACTTGACGATCGGTGGCGTGCAGTCGCCTGGTAACAGTCAAAACGGCGTCACCACACCTGCCACTCCCGGATCGGGAACGCTGAACAGTGGTAACTACGCGGGTGCCATCTCCCTAGCCACCGCTACCAACCTCTACTACTACAGCTCGGCGGCGCAAACTTTGTCGGGCGTGATTTCCGGCGCAGGCTCCGTGACCAAAGATGTGGCGGGCAGCACGCTGACCCTCACGGGCGCGAACACCTACACCGGCACCACCACGATCACCGCCGGCACCCTGCGGGTCGGCAATGGCGGCACGAGCGGCAGCCTCGGCACCGGCAACACCACCAACAACGCGTCGCTCGTTTTCAACCGGTCGGATGCGAGCAGTTACAGCGGCGTCATCAGCGGCACCGGCTCCGTCACAAAGGAAGGTGCCGGCACGCAGACGCTCGGCGGCGCGAACACTTACACTGGTGCCACCACCATCAGCGCCGGCACGCTGAAACTCCAGCCTGGCGGCGCGGCCGCACCGTCCACACCGGTCGCGGGTTACGCCCGGTGGTTCGATGCATCCACCATCGCCGGGGCCGATGGTGCCAGTATCTCCACATGGACTAACGGCGGGGCCGGTGGCGACGCCACGGTCCCGGGCGGCAATAGCGCTCCGACCAAGGTCTCGAACGCCGGAACGGAAACGGGCCTGAGCGCGTTGCATTTCAACGCGGGCGGCGGTGCCAATGACAGCCAAGCCCTGACCTTCGCGCGCGACACAAACGTCCGCACCGTCTTCTCCATATTTAAGGGCAGCAGCTTCCTGATAACGGACTCGAACAACTACGGCTTCCATCGCCCGGGCGACGGCAACCCTGCCGATGCGTTGTTTGCAGGCAACTACGGCGGAGACATGAACAACGTTCTTGGCGGCTCCACCTACATAAATGGCGCGCAGGTGAATCCCCAGGGTTTTCCGATGCCGACCAGTCTGCACAACGGCTATAACCTCGTGTCCGTCCTCACCGCCGGCGACGTGGCGGTGAACGGCTTCAATAAGGACCGGACCTATCACTCGGGCGACCAGTCGCAGGCCGAAGTGCTGATCTACGACACCCTGCTTGATAACACCCAGCGCCTGGCTGTGGAGGCCTACCTGAGTTACAAATGGTTTGGCATCACGAGCAGCGGTGGCGGCTCCCTGCCATCCACCACCCCGGTCACCATCGCCTCCAGTGCCACTTTAGACCTAAATGGTGTCACCCAGCAGATCGCCTCGCTCACCGGCCCCAGCGGTGGCAGCGTGACGAACAGCGGTGTCACTGATTCCCTCCTGACCATCAGCGGGGCTTCCAACACCGACTTCGGCGGTGTCATCAGCAACGGTGGGACGAATAAGATCAGTTTGAGAAAGAGTGGCGCAAGCATACAGACGCTCAGCGGTGCGAACACCTACACCGGGCTGACGACGGTCAGCCTGGGCACACTGGTCGCCACCAATGCCACTTCCCTCGGCACCACGGCGGCAGGCACCACCGTGACGAGCGGCGCGACCCTCGACGTGCAGGCCAACATTGGCACCGAAGCGATCAGCG